>JANOAZ010000330.1:0-28728 GCA_031411395.1 Chthoniobacteraceae bacterium | reverse complement strand
CGACGTGCGGTTCGTAGGTCCAGACCTTCTGATCCTTCTCAGCCACGGTGTAAGGCAGCTTCACTCCGCGAGGGCGTGAGCGTGCTGCTCGTGGAGCCGAGCGCGCACGTCGGCGGGGTGAACACGGGGGGGCTTTGTTTCAGCGACTCGAACCAGATGTGGCGCGTGGCGCTGCGCGGGTTGTTCGAGGAATTTTTCCAGCGCATGGAGGACGACTACACTGCTCGCGGAGTGAAGCTGCCTTACACCGTGGCTGAGAAGGATCAGAAGGTCTGGACCTACGAACCGCACGTCGCCGCGCGGGTGACCGACGCGATGCTGAAGGAAGCGGGGGTGCGCGTGCTCACCGGGCAGGTCTTGAGCGGTGCGGACAAAGACGGGACGCGGGTGAAGAGCATCGCGACCGCGAAGGGTGATCGCATTACCGCGAAGACGTTTGTGGATGCTACGTACGAAGGCGATCTCATGGCCGCGGCGGGCGTGAGCTGGGTGATCGGGCGCGAGGGCCGCAAGGAGTTCGGCGAATCGCTCGCGGGCAAACAGTATCCGAAAAAGTCGATGCCCATCTCCGGTCTGGATGCGCAGGGGAATCTGCTGCCGCTCATCACCACAAAAGACGCCGGCCCGGACGACGAAGGCGACCGCAATGTGATGGTTTACAGCTTTCGCCTCTGCGTCACCGCGAAGCTGGAAAACCGGGTGCCCTTTCCCGAGCCGGCGAAATATGACCCAGCGCGATTTGAGGCAGTGCGGCGTTACTTTGCCGTCGAGAAAAAGCCGGTGCTGCTGTGGGACCTCTACCCACTGCCAGGCGAGAAAGCGGACGCAAACAACGGCATCGGGAAGCAGTTCTCAATGGGCATCGTCGGGGGCGGCAATGCGTGGTGCGAGGCGGACGCCGCAGGGCGCGCGAAGATCTGGGAGGAGCACAAGCAATACACGCTCGAGTTCTACAAATTCCTCACGAGCGATCCGGCGGTGCCGCAGAATCTGCGCGAGCAGCTCGGGAAGTATGGCCTGTGCAAGGATGAGTTCGCCGCCACCGGTCACTGGTCGCCGCAGCTCTACGTGCGCGAAGGCCGACGCATGCGCGGCGCATACGTTATGACGCAGGGCGACATTCTTACTGGCAACACGAAGCCGGACACGATCGCCGTCGCGTCGTTTCCGATCGACTCACACGACTGCCAGCGCGTCGCGCGCGGCGATCGCGAGGTCGTCAATGAAGGCACGATCATCCCCTTTCGCCTCAATCCCGCGCAGCGCGCAGGCCCCGCGTATCAAGTGCCCTATCGCGCCATCACGCCGAAAGCCGGCGAATGCACAAACCTGCTCGTCCCGGTGGCGCTCTCGGCCACGCATGTCGCCTACAGTTCGATCCGGGTGGAACCCGCGTGGATGACGATCGGACAAAGTGCGGGCATCGCGGCGGCGCAGGCGGCGAAGCAAGGGCAGGATGTCCAAAAGTTGGGTTGCGCGGAATTGAAGGAGCGGCTGCTGGCGCAGAAACAAGTGCTCGACCTGCCGCCGGGCGAGGTGCGCGTTGCCCAATGAGCGCCATGATCCTCCTTTCGCTGAGAGGGTGGACTGAAAGTCTGCAAGAGAGCCGCGGACGGACGCGGATGAAAGTGCTGCTCGTTCACTACGTTTTCAACCTCGGGTGGATCAACGAACTGCCCGCCGCCCTAAAATAGACATCACCATGAAACACATTTCCATTCTCTCCCTCTCGCTGCTCGCTGCGCTCCTGGCGACGGCCTCTGCTGCGGAGCCGCCGAAACTCGCGCCCGTCCTCCAGCCCTTTGTGGACGATCACACGCTGGCCGGCGCGGTGGTGCTCGTGGCCGACACGAGCAAAGTCCTCGCACTGGAAGCGGTCGGCTCGGCGGACATCGCGGCGAAGAAACCCATGCGCACCGACTCGCTTTTTTGGATCGCGTCGCAGTCAAAGCCGCTGACCTGCACGGCGCTGATGATCCTCGTGGATGAGGGCAAGGTGAACGTGGACGATCCGGTGGAAAAGTATCTACCGGAGTTCAAGGGGCAGCTCTTCATCGCCGAGCAGGACGAGAATCATAAGCTCCTCAAGAAGCCGGCGCGGACCATGCGCGTGCGCGATGTGATGAGCCACACGAGCGGCCTGCCCGGCGTCACGCCCGTGATGCAGCCGACGCTCGACGGGCTGCCGCTGGAAAAGACCGTGCTGGCAAACACGATGGTCCCGCTCGAATCGGAGCCGGGCACGAAATACAAATACTCGAACCCCGGCATCAATACGGTGGGCCGCATGGTCGAGGTGGTGAGCGGAATGCCCTACGAACGGTTCATGGACGAGCGCATCTTCAAACCGCTGGGCATGAAGGACACGACGTTCTGGCCGAGCGAGGAGCAGATCTCGCGGCTGGCGAAGTCCTACAAGCCCAACGCGGATAAGTCCGATCTCGAGGAGACGACGATCACCTCGCTGCGTTACCCGCTCGGCGATCGCACGCGTTACGCATTCCCCGGCGGCGGGCTGTTTTCCACGGCGACCGATCTTTCCCTTTTCTATCGGATGATCGCAAACAACGGCGCGCTCGCCGGCACGCGCATCCTTTCCGAAAAGAGCGTGGAGCAAATGACGACCGACCAGACCGGCGAAGCAAAGTCGGCGTATGGCTTCGGCTTCGGCACGAATGGGCGCTTCGTGACGCACGGCGGCGCTTACAGCACCAACTCGCGCCTCGACCGCGAGCAGCAGCTCATCACGATCTTCCTCGTGCAACACGCGGGGTGGCCACGCAACGGGAAAGACATTCTGCCGGCATTCCAGAAAGCCGCGACCGAGGCCTTCGGCTCGAAGAAAACGTCGAGTGCGAACACGGCGGACGCGCATCTCACGGTGGGTATTTCCTCCGAGTCCGCTGCGAGAGCCGGCGCATCACGGCTTGTGGCCCTCGGCGCGGCCGCACCGCTCACCAATTCCATCGGCATGAAGCTGGTGCCCGTTGCGCCGGGTGCGTTCACCATGGGTCAGGATGGGCCGGCGGCGGATTACAACGTGAAGGTGCATGCGGCGAAGTTCGACGACGCGGATTGGGATGAGCGACCCGCGCATCGCGTCACGATCGGCGCGGCGTTTTTCATCGGCGCGACGGAGGTGACGCTCGCGCAGTACCGGAAGTTCCAGCCGAAGCATGCGGGCGGGCGCGGTGCGGATGATGACGCGGTGTCGGGCGTGAGCTGGGACGATGCGGTGAAGTTCTGCGCATGGCTTTCCGCGAAGGAAAAGCGCACCTACCGGCTGCCGACCAAGGCGGAGTGGGAGTATGCGTGCCGCGCGGGGACGACGACCCTTTTCCACACCGGCGATCGCCTGCCGGATGGCTTCCACCAATGGTTTACCGACTCCGGCCTGCGTGACCGTTTTTTCCCGGATGGCAAATTCCCGGCCGAATATCGCTCAGGCAAGGGCTCGCTGCGTGTGGCGCAAACCCCGGCGAACGCGTGGGGACTTTTCGACATGCACGGCAACGCCGCGGAGTGGTGCGCGGACTGGTATGGGCCGTACGAAGCGGCGGAGCAGGCCGATCCGCTCGGGCGCAGCGATGGCGACTTCCGGGTGATCCGCGGCGGCGCTCACTCGATGCAGACGCGGCTGCTACGTTCGGCGAATCGCAGCGCATGGCTGCCACAGACGGGCAATGAGAAGACCGGCTTTCGCGTCGTGCTCGGCGAGTTGCCACGCGGCCAGACGCACCCGCCCGTCACTCCGCTCCACGCGCGCGACGTTTCGCAATCGCTCGCGAAGATCGCCGCGCCGCCCGCGGATGTCCCGTTGTTCGCCGGGCCGAAACCCTTCGTGAAGATTCCGCCGAACTCCTTCGGCCCGCTCTTCTCCTGGCACAATCACAGCCCGGCGATCGCGGAATGCCCAAACGGCGATCTGCTCGCGGTCTGGTATTCGTGCGTGGATGAAGCCGGCACGGAGCTGAACAATCTCGCGAGCCGGCTGCGCCGCGGCGCGACGGAGTGGGAACCGGCCTCGCTTTTTTGGGACGGTGCGGATGTGAACGATCACGCGCCAAAGCTGTGGTGGGATGGCGGGCGCACGCTCTTCCACTTTGCGCGCGGGCTGGCGGAAAATATCGTGCGCACTTCCACCGACAACGGCGCGACTTGGACGAAAGCGCGAGAGATGCAACCCATGGGTGAATTTGGCAACGCACCCATCCGCACGCGCGAGGGGGCGATGGTGATCACGCAGGACGTGACGAGCACGAGCGTGAATCTCAGCCGCGATGGCGGAGCGACGTGGAGCTTCCCCGCGATCACGGAGAAAATGGACGCGCGCCGCGACGGCAGCCCCGCCCGCCATGCGGGCATCCACGCGCCGATCGTGCAACTCGCGGACGGAAGCCTGATGACGATCGGCCGGCTCAACACCGTGCCGGAGCAGGAGAAGTTTGGCGGCAAGACACCCGCGAGTTTCTCGAGCGACTGGGGCAAGACCTGGACGCATGCGCCGACGGAGTTTCCCGCGATCAGCAGCGTGCAACGCGCGGTGCTTTTGCGACTGCGCGAAGGGCCGCTGCTGCTGTGTTCCTTCACCGACCAGCGCGGCAACTGGAAGGAACGCAAGGGCATCACTTTCAAAGCCGCCGACGGCACAGACTTCACTGGCTACGGTCTGTTCGCCGCGGTTTCTTTCGATGACGGCAAGACGTGGCCGGCGCGCAAGCTCATCACACCCGGCGGCCCCGAGCGCTCAGTGCCTTCGATCGATCGCGGCGAGTTCACCCTCAGCGATACGATGGCCGAATCCGGCGGATACCTTGCCGCAACTCAAACGCGCGACGGCAACGTGCAGCTTGTCTCCAGCAAGAACCATTACGTCTTCAATCTCGCGTGGCTCAAGGAACTGCCACGCGCGCCCGGCAGGCACTGATGAAACTGTGACTTGGACGACCCACCCAATTTCCCCGCCTCCCGCCTCGTTCGGCGCACCGATCCCACCCGGGGACACCCCTCCCACGCGAAAAACAGTTTCGCCCACAAGCGCATTCCCAAACAGAGTTTGGGGAACGAGAACGGTTTGCAGGCCAAGCCGCAGTCTCCACAGTAAGCTCTGATTGTGGTGTTCAATGAAAGCTCGCTCCTTACTCATCATCGCCGCCTGCCTCGGGCTATGCGGGCGATCGGATGCCCAGTCGCCGCGCCACCTTTTCCTCGATCCGGCAATCCTCCAGCAGGCGGAACACGCGGCGCTGCGGGTGAATCCGCCGCAGCAGCGCGAGATTGTCATCCGGCCCGATCGACCGTGGGAGCAATTGATGATCAGCTTTTACCTCACCGTGCGGGATGAAGATGGGAAGCTGCGCATGTGGTACATCTGCCGCGATAAGGCGAACCAACCGAACGTCGCCTATGCCGAGTCGCACGATGGTGTGGAATGGACGAAGCCGAATCTCGGCATCGTCGAATACGCCGGCAGCAAGGAGAACAATCTCGTGGGCCTCACGTCGCTCGAGGGCGTCGTCTTTCAGGACCCCAAAGCGCCGGACGCGGAGCGGTTCGCCTATGTGACGCATCTGATCACGGAAGGCATGGTCCGTTTCCACTCGCCCGATGGGCTGCGCTGGCAGCGTGACGCCGCGCCGCTGCTGCGCTTCGGCTCGGACACGCAGAACGTGACTTTCTGGGATGAGCGGCTTGGCCGATACGTGCTCTATCTGCGCGGGTGGTATCGGGGCGAAGACACGAAGCTGTATCGCAAAGTGGTGCGCGCGGAGATGCCGAGCCTCACCACACCGCTCACCATCGAGCCTTCGATCACGAGCCGCCGGCTGTGGGGAAAGGAGAAAGTCGCGGTGATCGACGACGAATTCCCCACGGTCTTCGCCGCGGATGAACGGGATCCGGCAAACAGCGACGTCTATAACATTTCGGCGCAGCCGTACCCGCTCGACCCACGCTGGTATGTGGGCTTTCCCTCGATGTTCCAGCGCGAGCGCGGCACGAGCGACGGGCGGCTGGAGATGCACTTCGCCGGCAGCCGCGACGGCATCGCCTGGCATCGCTACGACCGCACGCCGTACGTCACGCCGGGCCTGGCGGAATCCGAGAGCGCCAGCATGGTTTTCATGGGCACGGGCCTCGTGGTGCGCGGCGACGAGCTCTGGCAATACGGCACTGGCCTGCAATCCCGGCATGGTGATCGCGAGGCGCGCCAGGTGCGGACGGACGGCGTGATCTATCGCTACGTGCAGCGGGTCGATGGCTTCGTTTCGCTCGACTTCGATCGGGAAGGCGGGCGCTGTGTGACGGCGCCGGTCAAGGCCGACGGTGCGCAACTCCTGCTCAACGTCGATACGGGCGCCCTCGGGAATCTCCGGGTGGCGGTGCTCGAGACCAACGGCGAGGAGATCCCCGGGCTGGGCGCCGATGAGTGTGAGGTGCTGCGCACGAATTCCACGCACGCGTCGGTGGTATGGAAGAGCGGTGAGGAGCTGGCGTCGCTCGCGGGCCGCGAGGTGCGGCTGGAGTTCACCGGGTCGGCGGCGAAGCTCTTCAGTTTTCGCTTTGAGCCACCGATGAAAGCAGATTCCGCCTCGGCACTGCATTGGGAACAATTCCCGCCCATCCCGGATGCGGAGGGATTCGCCGCGCCGTTTGCGGGCGTGAGCGGCGGGGCGCTGATCGTGGCCGGAGGCGCGAACATCACGGGCGACAAATGGGCGGAGCCGCTGAAGAAGACGTGGTACGACTCCGTGTTCGTGCTCGAGAAAGCGGACAGGAAATGGAAGGCCGGGCTCAAGCTGCCGCGAGCGATTGGTTACGGGGTGTCGGTCACGAGCGGGGACGAAGTGGTCTGCGTGGGAGGCAGCGATTCCGAGCGGCATTATGCGGAGGTGTTCGGTCTGCGCTGGCAGGGCGGCGAGTTGAAGATGAGGAATTTGCCGAGCCTGCCGCGGCCGTGCGCAAATGCGTGCGGGGCGTTGCTTGGCCGGACGATTTACGTGGCGGGTGGAATCGAAACGCCGACCGCGACCACCGCGCTGAAGACTTTTTGGGCGCTCAATCTCGATGACGTGGCGTCGGGCTGGCGCGAGGTGGAGCCGTGGCCCGGTCCGGAACGGATGCTCGCGGTGGCGGGCGTGCAGGGCGGTTCCTTTTTCCTCTTCAGCGGCGCGAAGCTCACTGCCGGGGCCGATGGCAAACCGGTGCGCGAGTTTCTTCGGGACGCTTACCGCTTCACGCCGGGGCGAGGCTGGAAGCGGATCGCCGATCTTCCGCGGCCCGCGGTCGCAGCGCCCTCGCCGGCGGTGCCGTTCGGCGCGGCGGGGTTGCTGGTGATGACCGGCGACGACGGGGCGAAGGTGACTTTCCAGCCCATCAATGAGCACCCCGGCTTTTCTCGCGAGGTGCTCGCGTATGACGCCGCGACAGACCGGTGGAGCGGCGCGGGGGAGGCGCCGTTTTCGCGGGCCACCGTCCCCGTGGTGCGTTGGGGCGAACGGTTCATCATTCCCAATGGCGAAGTGCGCCCGCGGGTGCGGACGCCGGAAATCTGGTCGCTTCGCACCCGCTGAAATCCCCAACCCAAACCAACCATGACCCTCAAAACATTCCTGCTTTCGACCTGCGCCTGCCTCGCGGTCGCATGGCCTCCTTCCTCGCGAGCCGCCGAGCCTTTCCTGGAAAAGATCGACCTCTTCAAGGCCGGTGAGGGCGGTTACAAGATCTATCACATCCCCGGCATCGCGGTGACCGCGAAGGGCACGGTGCTCGCCTGGTGCGAGGCGCGAAAAGCAGGCGGCGATTGGGATATGATCGATATCCTGCTGCGGCGTTCGAGCGACGACGGCAAGACTTGGAGCGAGCCGAAAAAGTTTCCGGAGGTGCCCGGCCCGAAGGCGAAAAACCCCTTCGCGGTCGCGGTGAAATCCGTGCGCCCCGACGACGTGACCTACAACAATCCCGTGCTCATCCCCGGGCGCGATGGCACGGTGCACGGGCTCTTTTGCCTCGAATACATGCGCTGCTTTTACATTCGCAGCGCCGATGACGGCGCGACGTGGAGCGTGCCGGTGGAGATCACGGCGACATTCGAGAGCTTCCGGAAAGCGTACGACTGGAAGGTGCTCGCGACCGGGCCGGATCACGGCATCCAGCTCCAGAGCGGGCGGCTGCTCGTGCCGGTGTGGCTGTCCACGGGGACCGGGGGAAATGCGCACCGGCCTTCGGTGACGGCGACGGTCTTCAGCGACGACGATGGAAAGACCTGGCGGGCGGGCGAGGTCGCGGTGCCATGCACCGAGGAATGGATCAACCCGAACGAAACCGTGGCGATCGAACTCGCCGACGGGCGCGTGATGCTGAATGTGCGCAACGAATCGAAGGCCCACCGCCGGTTGGTGACGACGAGCCCCGACGGCGCGACGGGCTGGAGCACCCCGAAGTTCGACGACGCGCTGCTCGAACCCATCTGCATGGGCAGCATCGTCCGCCTTTCCACCGAGCAGAGCGCGGGGAGAAACCGCATCCTTTTCTCCAATCCCGACAATCTCGACCGCGCGGACGGCAAGCAGGAACCCGGCAAGAATCGCGACCGGAAAAACGTCTCGATCAAACTCAGCTATGACGAAGCCGTGACCTGGCCAGTGAGCAAAGCGGTCGAACCGGGGTGGAGCGCCTACAGCGATCTCGCGGTGACCCAGGCGGGGACGATCCTGTGCTTCTATGGACGGAGTGAAAAAAGCGGCTTCGCGGGTGACCGGCTCACCGTGGCGCGCTGCAATCTCGAATGGCTGACCGACGGCGCCGATCAACTCGCGCCGGTTCCCCGGAAGTAACCGCACTTTTCCCGAAATTCGGCGACCGCCCCACCGCCGCGCCACGAACTCTCTTGATGCTCGATCACCGCGCCGTTTCGGAAACTCCTGCCGCGGTGGAGCGTCCCCGCAAGATCCTGCTCGCGGATGACGATGAACTGTCCCGCCGGGTGCTGGGCGCCAGCCTGGAGGCGGCGGGCTTCCAGGTGTGGACGGCGTGCGATGGCGCCGAGGCGCTGGCGGCGATCGAGAGCTCGCCGCCGGATGTGCTGGTGCTGGACTTTGAGATGCCCGGCTTGGATGGCGCCGAGTTGTGCCGGCGCCTGCGTTCCTCCGAGCGCGAAGCGGTCCGGTTGCTGCCCGTGATCATGCTCACCGGGCACACCGGGGAAGCGGAGGAAGTGGCCGCGCTCGCGGCGGGCGTGAATGATTTTGTGACCAAGCCGGTGAGCCGCGAGGTGCTCATCGCGCGGATCGAGACTCAACTGCGCCTCGGGGCCTTGAGCGATGAGTTGCGCCGGCAGAATGCCGAACTCGCGCGGTGGCGCGAGGCGCAGGAGGCGGATCTCGCTTCCGCCCGCGCGACCCAGCAGGCGATCGTGGCGAGGTCGCCGCCCGAGTTGGAAAAGTGGAAAGTCGAATTTACCTACGAACCGCTCATCCAGGTGGGCGGCGATGTGTATGGGTGGCAGATGCTTCCCGACGGGCGCTGGCTTTTCTGGCTGGCCGATGCCACGGGCCACGGGGTCGCTGCCGCGCTTTTCACCACTCTCGCCGCGTTGCTCTTTCATCATGCCGCGCCCGTCGCCACTACCGCCGCCGGCATTCTCATGGCGGTGAACGCGGAATTTTGGAGCGTGTTCCGCGGGCGATCTTTCATGACCGGCTGCTGTGTGGTGATCGACCGCGATGGCGGCCTCAGCTTTGCCGGCGCGGGCCATCCTCCCGTGCTCATCCGGCGCAGAAACGGCGCGGTGCAGCCGCTGAATTCCCAAGGGACGATGCTCGGATTATCGAAGGAGATGAACCTCGCGCCGGTGAGCACCCACCTCGAAGCCGGCGAAATCGCGCTCCTCCACACGGATGGACTTTTCGGCTTGAAGACACCGGGCGGGGAGCGGTTTTCCCACCACATGGTGGCAGACGCCCTGGCGACGGTCACGGGGCGAAAAGCGATTCTTCCCGCGCTGACGAAAGCGCTCCAAGACCGGGCGGGAACCGGCGGGTTCGACGACGATGTCGCGGCGATCGCGCTGTGCCGGCGACACTAGTCGCGGTGCGAAGAAGAATCGCTGGCTGGCTTTTGAATCGGGTTTCGCGGAATCTTCCTCCCAGCCTCGCGGATGTGGGCGCGCTGCCCCGAGGCAACCGCCCCGCCCGTCGAACCAGGCTGCTCCCTCCGTGACTACAAAAACCATCATCGTGATCGACGACGACCGTACGATCCAGGCGACGCTCTCGAACGTCCTCCAGCGGCACAGCTACGCCGTCGAACTGGCGCCGAGCGCCTCGCAGGGGCGCAAAAAACTCGCCGAGGTCAAAGCCGATCTGGTGTTGCTCGATCTCGGCCTGCCCGATGGGGATGGCCTCGAGCTGCTCCGGGAGATGAAGGCGGCGCACCCCCAGCTCCCCGTGATCGTGCTCACGGCGCACGACTCACTGGCCAATGCGATCGAGTCGATCAAGCTGGGCGCCTTTCACTTCCTGCCAAAGCCGTACTCGATCGAGGAACTGCTCGCGCTCTGCACCCGGGCGCTCGAGCAGGAGGCCCTCGTGCGGGAGGCCGCGAATCTGCGCGAAGAAAAGGCGCGGCTCACGAAACGGCTCCGGGAGGCGGAGGAACAACTCGCGCCGGTGGCGATCAGCCGGCGAACGCGGCAAGTCGAGCAGCTCATCGCGCGCGTGGCGCCGAGCGAGGCAAACGTGCTGCTGACCGGGGAGAGCGGCGTGGGAAAGGAAGTCTTCGCCGCTGAATTGCATCGGCTCAGCGCGCGATCGGCCGGGACGATGGTGAAGCTCAATTGCAGCGCGTTTCCCGCGAATATGATCGAGGCGGAGTTGTTCGGGTATGTGAAGGGCGCGTTCACGGGCGCGGTCGCGGCCTTCCCAGGAATGCTCGCCGAGTCCGACGGCGGCACTCTTTTCCTCGATGAAATCACGGAAATGCCAGTGGAACTGCAGACTCGGTTTTTGCGCGTCCTCCAGGAGCGGGCGTATCGGCCGCTCGGCTCGACGAAGAATCTCTCCGCGGACTTTCGCCTCGTCGCCGCCTGCAATCGACCGCCGGCGGAAGCGGTGCGCGAGGGGCGGTTGCGGCAGGATCTCTACTTCCGATTGAAAACTTTTGAGATCGAAATTCCGCCCCTCCGCGAGCGGCGCGAAGACCTGGCGAAATTGACCGATACATTCATGCGCCGATTTGCCACGCAGCTCGGCATGCCCGTGCCGCAACTGGCACCGGAAACCCTGGAGCTGCTCCGCCAATATTCGTGGCCGGGGAATGTGCGCGAGCTTCAAAACGCAATCGAACATTCGCTCGTCCTGTGCGATGGACCGCTGCTGACCGCGCAGCATCTTCCCCGCGAGATTCAGATGCCGGAACTTAACCCCGCGCCGACCCATGCAGACCGGGCTTCGCAAAAGCTCGGCGACATCGAGCGGGAAGCCGTGCTGGATGCGCTCCGCCGCACCGGCGGAAACAAAAAGCGCGCGGCGGAACTGCTCGGGATTCATCGACCCACGCTTTACGCGAAGATGAAGCGATTTGGCATCGCGCTGCCCGGCCCCTCGGCGGGCGACTGACAGCGACGTGCGCGCGGGTGAGAGTCGGTGCCGGGACCTTCACGACCCTTCGATTCGTGCGGGGAAGGCTGCGACGCGCGATGCGTCGCTCGGCGCCCTACCCGAAATGCCGATCCGTCCCAGGAGCCTGCTTTTCCTTCACTTTGCGCTACGCATGGGCGGTGAGCCATTCCTCCGCCCCGCCGAAAGCGGCGAGGCCCGCGCGCACTTTCCGGATCGCCAATTCGAGCCGCGTTTTGATCGTCCCCAGCGGGATGCCGGTATGTGCTGCGATCTCCCGCTGGCTCATCCCACGATAGAAGGCGTATTTCAGCGCCTCCTGCTGCGCCGGCGGCAGCGTGCCGATCACGGTCTCGAAAATTTTCGCGGTGTCGGAGGCGATCACTTCATTATCCGCGCCATGGTGCATGGCTGGATCCGGTTCGTGCGCCGCCTCCTCCTGCAAGCGATCCTGAGCGCGGGAGTAGGCCATCTTTTTGCGCAGCCGATCGATCGCCCGGCGACGGGCCAAAGTCACGATCCAGCCGAGCGCCTTGCCCTTCTCCGGGCAATAGCGGGAAGCTTGGCGCCAGATTTCCAGGAAGACTTCCTGGAGCAGATCGTCCACGTCGGTTTCGTTATTCAAGACGCGCCCGATGATGGTGCGGAGCAGCGGCGTGTGGCGGTGGTAAAGGAGGGCGATCGCTTGATCGTCGCGGGCCTGGACACGGGCCATCAGATCCTCATCGGAGGGCAGAAGGGGCGCGTTTTCGGTGGTCGGACGATTGAGGCGCTGGTGGTCGAATGAGTAGAGCATTGGAGTTAGGGTGGCTAGTGGTTGCCGAATACCCATTGCCATCCCCGTACCACGTTGCATTTACTCTGGAGAGGGTCGTTCCAGCCCTCGCGGAAGTGTTGCGATCCGAAACACAACTGTCGGTTAGCCGACATCTTTGAATCCTTTTTTTTGAGCGAATTGCGTAAACGTTCACAACCGCGGCTGCCGCCGGCTCCGTTTATTTTATAACGTCTCATGACTGCCTTTCCTGATGTTAGTTGGACCCGAATCGCAGGGTTTGTTCGGCAGCACACTCACGACCTCCGCAACGAACTCAACGGCCTCGACCTTGAGGCCGCGCTACTCGCTGACATTGTCACCGACCCCGAAGCCCTCGAAGGCGTGGCTCGGATGAGGGCTGAGATCCGCAAAATCGCCGCGAACCTGCGCGTGCTTTCCGCAAAATTTGCGGACTCCCGTCCGAACCTCCTGCGGCTGCCGGCCCAGGAGCTGTTTCTGATCTGGCAGGATCAATTGCGCGAGATGCCAGCCAAGTCGGCGGTCGAATGGACAGGATCGCTGGGCACCGAGCAGGTGAATGTGGACCCGATGGCACTGGCGGCGGCCTTCCGCGAAATGCTGGCTAATGCGCAAGCATTCGGAACCGGCGCGCCCTTGCGCGCGACGGCCCGGGCCTCAGACGGACGCGTCGTTTTTGAGCTTCGCGAACCCAAAGTGGACTCGGTGGATCCCGCCCGCTGGGGCCGCAATCCATTCGTGTCCACCCACCGCGGTCGATACGGATTGGGACTCTGCGGGGTGGTCAGTGCGATCGAGGCGAGCGGTGGCGAAATCGGCTGGTCCTTCGACGCGGACGGCGCGGAACTGGTCACGACCGTCTCATTCCCCATCGACGAGACGTAAGAAAAAGCCGGGCGGCTGATTCGAGGGGAGGAAGATCAAATACCCGCGCACCTGCTGGGTTTACTCGGGACTCCCATGAACCAACTTGCGCTCGCTCTCCTCGCGTGTGCCCTGCCGCTCGCGGCCCGGGCCGAATTCAAAACGGGTTTCGCCGAGCGCGACATCACTCCGGACGTCGGGATGGAGGTGCCTGGCGGTTACGGGAAATCCTTCTCGAAAAAAATCCACGACCCATGCAAGGCGCGCGCGTCCGTCTTCGACGACGGCCAGCGCCGCGTCGCGCTCGTAGGGCTCGACGCGCTGGTGGTGCCGCGCGGACTGGTGATCGAGGCGCGGACGTTGATTCAAAAACGCTGCGGCATCGCGCCGGAAGCCGTGCTCATCGGCGCATCGCATTCCCACTCCTCGGGGCCGATCGGCATGGTGCTGCCGGGGGAATATGATCACGCGTCGGAACTCGTGAAGGATCTCGCGTACAACAAATCCTCCGCGGCCAATCCCGCGTATCTCGCGAAGGTCCGCGACGCGATCGTGGAAGCGGTCGTCGCCGCGAACGACGCGCGCGCCGTGGGCACCGCGGGCTTTGGCACCGGGCGCGAAGAGACGGTCGCCTTCAACCGCCGCATCCGCATGAAGAACGGCCTCGCCGCTTCCCACCCCGGCAAGGGCAATCCGGACAACGTCGAGTTCGCCGGGCCGGTCGATCCCGAGGTCGGCGTGATCGGCTGCTGGAATGCCGAGGGAAAACTCACCGGCTGCGTGGTGAACTTCGCATGCCACGCGACGACCAGCGGACCGTGGATCGGCGCGAACTGGATCTATTACATGGAGCGCGCGATCCAGGGATACTTCGGCGCGGAGACGAAGGTGGTCTTCCTCCAGGGCGCGTGCGGCGATGTCACGCAGGTGAACAATCTCGACCCGCACGCCAATCCCGACGGCGACGCGTGGGCGCAATTTGTCGGCGGCCGGGTCGGCGCGGAGGCGGTGAAAGTCCTGCTCGGCATGTCGCTCACGCGCGTGGCCGAGGTGCCCGTGGATTTTCGCACCAAGCTCTGGAGCATCCCGCGCCGAGTGCCCGCGCCGGAGCGGGTGAAGGCAGCGCTCGAACTCGTGCAGCAGGATCCGAAAACGGCCGGCCCGGACTGGGTCTGGGCCAAGGAAACGGTGATGCTCGACGCGCTCATCGCGAAAACGCCGAAGGTCGAAATCGAAGGCCAGGCGATCCAGATCGGCCCGGTGGTGTGCCTCTCCAGTCCGGCGGAGTACTTTTGCCAGTACGGCCTTGATTGGAAAAAAGGCAGCGGCTTTCCGATGACCTTCCCGGTCGAACTTTCGAATGGCATCGTCGGCTACGTGCCCACGCTCGAAGCCATGAGCCCCACCACCGGCGGCGGCTACGAAACGCGCCTGACCAGCTACAGCAATCTCGAACCCACCGCCGGCGATCAGATCCGTGACGTCGGCCTCGAACTGGCCAGACAACTCAAGCCCGCGAAGCTGCCCGAAGCGCCGCTCGCGCCGCCGTTCAAGGGCCCGGGCTGGCTCTACGGAAACCAGCCGCCGCAATTGAAATGAACACCCAAAAAAGCATGTGTCATCCTTCATCGGTAGCGATCGGGAGAGATCCTTCGACTCCGCTCCGCCCGCTGGCCCACCTCCGCTCCGCTCAGGATGACAGAGCTTTTTTCCGAGCGCTCGCGCGGGGTTGCAGCGTCCTCGTTACTTTGTTTTTCGCTCTCGCTGCGCACGCCCAACTCTCCCCCGAGCAAGCGCTCACGTCGTTCCAACTTGCCGATGACCTGCGGATCGAGCTGGTCGCCGCCGAGCCCTTCGTCGCTTCCCCGTGCGCGCTCGCCTTCGACGCCCGCGGCCGTCTTTTCGTCGCGGAAAATCGCGGCTACCCGAACACCGGCGACCCAGCGGCTGGGTTCGTAGCCTTGCTCGAAGACACCGATGGCGACGGGCGAATGGACCGGCGCACCGAGTTTGCCGACAAGCTCACTTACCCCAATGGCGTGCTGCCGTGGAAAGACGGCGTAATCGTGACTTGCGCGCCGGACGTGTTTTTCATGCGCGATACCGACGGCGATGGCCGCGCCGACGAACGCCGCGTGCTGCTCACCGGCTTCGACGCGGCGAAGAGCACGCAGCTCCGGGTCAACGCGCCAACCGTGGGGCCGGACGGCTGGATCTACCTCGCCGCGGGCTTGAGCGGCGGGACCATCACCTGCCCCGAGCATCCGGAGCGGCCCGCATTGAAGATGACCGCCGACGTGCGCTTTCACCCCGAGACGCTCGAAGTCGAGAACGTCGATGGAAAGTCGCAATTCGGGCAGTCGTTCGACGACTTCGGCCGGCGCTTCATCTGCATGAACCGTCTGCCGGTGCAGCACGTGGTGCTTTCCTCAAAGTGGCTCGCGCGCAATCCGCGCCTGGCCTTCAGCGACACGGTGCAGGACTGCTCCGAGCGCAATGTGAAGACCGGACTCAAAGGCGGCGGCGACGGCGTGCGGCTCTTCCCGATCAGCGCCAACATCACCACTGCGGATTCGCATGCCGGCTCCTTCAGCGCGGCCTGCGGCGTGCATGTCTGGCGGGGCGGCGCGCTCCCCGCGCGCTACGACGGCTCCGTCATCGCGTGCGATCCGACGGGCAATCTCATCCACGTCGATCGCCTCGAACCGCACGGCGCGACGTACTCCGCGGTCCCGCTGCTCAGCGGCCGCGAGTTGCTCGCCTCGCGCGACGACTGGTTCCGCCCTGTCTTCCTTCAACGCGGAAACGACGGCGCTCTCTACGTCGCCGACATGTACCGCAAGGTGATCGAGCATCCCGACTACCTGCCGGAGGAAGTGCGCAAGCGCACCGACTTCGAGACCGGCAAGGCCTCGGGCCGCATCTGGCGGATCACCGCGAAGCAACCGCGCACCGCCGCACCGCTGCCGGCCTACCGCGATGAGTTCGCCGCCCTGCGCCCGGCCGCGGCTGATCAGGCCGTCGCCGCTCGCTTCGCAACTGACGCCGACCCGCGCGTCCGCTTTTGCCTCGCCATCGTCGTCGGCGATTCACGCGCCGACTTCGCGGTGGAAGCGCTCGCCAGTCTCGCCACCCGCGACATCGAAGACCGCTGGATGCGCGCCGCCGTGCTCAGCGGCGTCGGAGGACGCGAGGCGGATTTCCTGCGCGCGCTCTGGCCAAAGCTGAAGGGCGGAAGCGAAGGCGAACTGGAACTGCTCTCCCTGCTCGGCCGGTCCTTTGCCGACGTGAATGCCTTGCTCGCCGTGCTCGATGAAATGAAGGGCGACAACGCCGCCGCGCTGGCCGCGCTCCTCGTGGAAGTGCGCGGCGCGGAGAAGACGCCCGCTTTCAAAAATCTTATCGAGGTCGCGGCGAAAGCGGTCGCTGAAACCTCCACGCCTGCTGCCGCGCGATTGCTCTACGTGCGACTGTTGGCGAAAAGCTCGTGGGAAAAAGCCGCGGAGCCGCTGTACCAGATGGTGGCCTCGGCAAAGGAAGACCCGCTGCGCATCGCCGCGATCCGGAGCCTCGCCGCGCTCGATGGCACTCGCGCCGCCGCCGCGCTCCTCACCAAGGGCGCTTGGCAGAGTTACAGCCCCGTGATTCGCGAGACGGTGCTCGCTGCACTGCTCGCGCGACCGACCCAACTCGAAGGCCTGCTCACCGCAATCGAAGCAGGCGAACTGCCGGCCTCGGCTCTGAATCCGCAACGCCGCACGGTGTTCACCAAACTCGCTGACGTGACCATGCGCGAACGCGCGGCGAAAGCCTTTGCCGCCACCGAGAGCAACCGTCCCGCCGCGCTCGCCAAAGCGGCGCTCGCGCTCGCGCTCACGCCTAAATTCGAACACGGGCGCGCGGTCTTCAAACAACTTTGCGCGACCTGCCACCGGCTCGACCAGGAAGGCTACACCGTCGGCCCCGACCTCCTCGATGTGCGCAAGCAGACGAAGGAAAACATCGTCTTCCACATCGTCGCGCCCGAGGCGGAAGTCGCGCCCGCCTTCACTCCATACGCCTGTGAAACCAAGGATGGGCGGGCTTTCGCGGGCCTCCTGACATCGGAGACCCCGGCAAGCGTGACCATCCGGCAGGCCGGCGGCGTCGATGAAACCGTGCTGCGCGCGGACGTGAAATCCCTCGCCGCGCTCCCCGGCTCGCTGATGCCCGCCGGCCTCGACGCGGCGATGCAGCCGCAGGATCTCGCCGATCTGCTCGCTTTCCTCAAAGGCGAAAAGTAGAACGCCAGTTCCCCATTTTCCCGACCCACCTATGAGCAAAAAATACAACGTCGCCGTCATCGGTTACGGCTGGGCCGCCACAGCCCACATCGCCGCCATCAACGCCACCTCGAATGCGCGAGTCACGGCCGTCTGGTCTTCGCGCCCGCTTGATTCCGCGGAACTCAGCAGCAAACACGGCCGCACCGTCACCGGTTACAGCGACCTCGCGGCGATGCTTGCGAATCCCGAGATCCACGCGGTGGACATCACGAGTTATCCGAACCAGCACGCGGCGCAGTTCATCGCCGCGGCGAAGGCGGGCAAACACATCATCGTCGAGAAGCCGCTCGCGATCGAGTGGAGCGACATCCTCGCGATGAAGAAGGCCGCGGACGCGAGCGGCGCGAAGGTGTGCGTGTGCTTCGAGTGCCGGTGGTCGTCGCAATTCGTCGCGACCAAGGCGGTCATCGATCAGGGCCTCGTCGGCTCGCTGCACTATGGCGAGGTCGATTATTACCACGGCATCGGACCGTGGTACGGCCAGTACCGCTGGAACACGAAGCGCGAACTCGGCGGCAGCGCGCTGCTCACCGCCGGTTGCCACGCGCTCGATGCGCTCCTGCTCTGCATGGGCAGCGAGGCGGAGGAAGTGACGAGCTACGCCACGCAGAGCGCGAACCCGGTCTTCACGCCGTACGAATACAAGACGAGCGCCGCGACGCTCGTGCGATTCAAGAATGGCGCAGTCGGCAAATGCGCGGCGATCGTCGATTGCCTCCAGCCCTACTACTTTCACACCCACCTCGTGGGCAGCGAAGGCTCGATCCTCGACAACAAATTCCACAGCCAGAAACTCGCCGGCCTGAACAAACATTCCTGGTCGCAACTCAGCATGAAGATGCTCGATAGCGGCGACGTGAGCGATCACCCCTACCAGTCGCAGTTCCAGGCTTTCTTCGACGCCCTGGAGCAGGGAAAAGACATGCCGCTGACCAGCTTCGCCGACGCCTTCGCCACCCACCGCGCGATTGCCGCGGCGGATAAGTCGGCGAGCGAAAAGCGCGCGGTGAAGCTGAGCGAGATCGCGACGGCTTAGTTGTCATGCCGTCCGCCCTGGCGATCGCCGCGCACCCCGACGACATCGAGTTCGTCATGGCCGGCACCTTGTTGCTGCTGAAAGAAGCGGGCTGGGACATTCACTACCTGAACGTCTCCACCGGCAACATGGGCAGCACCGTGATGACCGCCGCCCAAACGGCGCGCGTCCGAGCCAGGGAAGCCCAAGCTGCGGCTAAGCGACTCGGCGCAAAGTGGCACGCCCCCATCTGCGATGACCTCGGGATTTTCTACACCGCAGAAAACATCCGGCGCCTCTGCGCCGTGGTGCGCGCGGCAAGGCCCACGGTGGTATTGACTCACGCACTTCAGGATTACATGGAAGACCACATGATCACCGCGCGGCTGGCGGTCACCGCGACCTTCTCGCGCGGCATCCCGAACTATCGCTCGCTTCCGCAACGCACACCGAATTTCGAACCGTGCGTGATTTACCACGCGATGCCGCTCGGCCTCTGTTCCCCGCTGCGCGTGCCGGTGCGGCCGGAGATTTACGCCGATACGGCCAGCGTCCACGCCACGAAGCGCGCGGCGCTCGCCTGCCATGCCTCGCAGAAGGAGTGGCTCGACAAGTCGCAAGGCCAGGAGAGCTACCTCAAAACGATGGATGGATTCTCGGTCGCCCTCGGGAAGCAGACGAAAAAGTTTCCGCACGCCGAAGGCTGGATCCGGCACCTGCACTATGGCTTCGGGGCCGAGGAGGATGACCCGCTTCGCGACGTGCTCGGGCGGAAATATTTTCGCAACGCCAAATACCCATGAACCTCCGCACCTCCAGCATCAGCCCCGATTGGTGGGACTACACCTGCCTGCCCCTCGACATCGTCGATGAAGTCGCCCGCCTCACGCCACGCGACATCGAGAAGCTCAGCCGCCCCGGCTTCCGCGTGGTTTTCTACGACACGCTCGAAGACTTCTACCTCGCCGAGGCGCTCGAATACATCACCGCCTGGAAGCGCAGCACCGCCGACAATCCCGTGGGCATCTGCGGGCCGATCGGCCCCACCGAGCAGCTTCCGCTCGTCGCGCGATTGGTCACCGAGTTGGAGCTCGACGTGCGCAGCGGACATTTCTGGGGAATGGACGAGTGGTTCGATGTCGCGACGGGCAAGGAAGTGCCGGCGACGCATCCGCTGAGCTTTGAGAAAGCGGACCGCGAGATGTGCTTCAACCGCATCCCCAAGAAACAGCGCATGCCCGACGCGCATCTGCATTTCCCCAAAGCCGACACCACCGCCTACACCAAATCCTATGATGCCGGCGTGACCTGCGCCGTGATGCAGGGCGGACAGGGCGACGTGAAGCACTGGGCCTTCAACGACCCGCCCCAGCGCAAAGGCAAGCACAAGGCCGCGCCGCCGACGCCCGCGGAGTATCGCAAGCTCGCCACGCGTGTCGTCGAACTGCACCCGCTGACTATCGCGCAAAACGCGCGCACCAGCGGCGGCGGGAACATTTCGATGGTGCCGACCACGGCGATCACCGTCGGCCCGGTGGAGACTTGGAAGGCCGAGAAAGTCTCGATCTGGCAGGCCGGCACGCATGACAATCCCTTCGGCCAGCGGCTCACGGCATTCCTGATCTCCAAGCGACTCCCGACCTCCTGTGTGCCGATGTCACTCCTCGCCGATCATCCGAACGTGCAATTCAACTACTACCGTGGCGGCCTCGGCTCCTGCGCGGTGGAGATGCACTGAGCAATGAAATGACCAATGACCAATGGTCAGGCCGCTGCGCGGCGCTTGGGTCATTGGTCATTTTCCATTGGTCATTTCTGCATGAGGTGGCGGTGTAGAAAGTCGAACGTGCCCACGCCGTGGATGGTGTGAGGTCCGTCGAACCACTCGATCTCGGTGCGATCGCCGATGCCGAGTTTGTCGTAGCCGCGCTTCACTTTCGCGAACTCGTAACCGACCCACTCATCCAGGGCGACGCCGTCGTCGTGGCCGCGCTCGACCATGAAGGGCCGCGGCGCGATGAGCATGGCCATCTCGGCGTAGTTGGCGACCCACGCGAGGTTCCATTCGTCGATCTCCCATTCGGGGGTGAAGAGGTAACTCATGCGCAGCTCGGGGCTGGCGACCTTGTAAATCCACTCGTTGAAATCGCCGGAACAGATCGAGAGGCAGTAGCGCGGAATCAAGGCGGGGACACGCATCGCGGTCTTTCCACCGTAGCTCAGGCCGTAAAACGCGATGCGCTGCGGATCAACGAACGGCAGCGCAGCGAGCCAGTCGGTGGTGACTTCATGCTGCGCGACGATGAAGGAATAGAGCGAGAGCCCGAGCGGATTCGCGCGGCGCTGAAGCATGCGAAAGGCGTCCTTCCCGCGATAGGGATTGTGCGGCGCGTAAACGATGAAGCCTTCATCCGCGAGGCGGCTGGCGAAACCTTTGTAATAACCGAACGCGCGGTCCTTCGCATCGGTGGTGACGACATCCCCGGGCAGACCCTCCAGCCCGTGCTGACAGACGACGACCGGCCGGCGTTCGCCGGGTTGAAGATCACGCGGAATGAGCAGCCAGCCCCAGGCAAAGACATCGGGCAGCACATCGAGCGTGACTTCGTAGACGCGCCACTTCGGCTCGTCGCGGATCAAGCGCGTTCGTGGATTTGAGGGAGAACGCTCGGAGGTGATTTTGCCAATCACGTTTTCCGCGAGTTGCGTGCGGAGCGCGGACTGCGCGGCTTCCCATTCCGCGCCGGGCTTCGCCTTCGCCAGCACCGCCGTGGTGCGCGCGCGTTCGGCATCGCGCATCAGGCGTTGGGTGAAGCCGGTGAGTTCGACGACGGTGCGCTGCTGCCGCGCGTTGTGCTCGTGGAGATCGAAGGCGATCGGGTCGGGCTTTTGCGCGATCGCGATCATGTTCACGGGTAGTTGAAGCATGCCAAGAAAGTCGCGCACCACGCGATCCGAGCTGAGCGGGAGAGGCTCATCGTCGCCTCCGCGGATGAGCCGCACGGGAGAAGCAGGGCGCAGTTCATTCGCGCGGCGGATCTCGGCGATGACGGCGGCGAGCGGCGGCTGCGTGACCTGGCCGGGAGCCGCGCCAGCGCGACCGGGCTTCACCGCGGGCGGTCCGCTGATTTCACGGATGCGGGTGTGCGCGATGAGGAGCGGTCGCGGGGCGATCAGCGCGGCCACTTCGGCATCGCCGAAATCGCTGAGCAGGCCGAAGACATTGCGATAGAGCGGCTCGGTGAAGAGCTGCTCGCGCGGGCCGAAGTAGCCGGCGACCAGCGCGGCGCTGAGCCGCTCATCGAGCGCGGCGGCGTGGAGGGCGAGCAGGCCGCCTTCCCCTTCCCCTGCAATGGCGATGGGCCCCGGGACGCGGAGTTTGGCATCGGTGGCAGTGAGCGCATCGACAGCGGCGAGGACCTTCTGCACTTCGTAGCCGATGACGGTGCGGCCCATTTCGAAGGCCTGCCGCGTGATCCATTCGCGGTGCGTTTGATTGGTGAAACGCTGCAACGCCTCGCTGCCCGACCAGGTGTCGCGCCGATCGACCAGCGCCGGGACCAGCACGAGGCAGCCCTGCGCCGCGAGTTGGTGCGCGAGCGCGGAGACCTCGGGCAGTTCATCCGCATCCGGCACCACGATGACGCATCGGCGCGGAGCGTCGGCGGGATGGAAGAGCACGCCCTCGCCATTCACGCCGTCGAAGACCGGCCAGCGCACACGCTGCGTGGTGTACCCTGCCGCAGTCGCCGCGGGCGTGGCTGCTCCCGCCTCCGCGATGACCTCGAACACTCCCGGCTTGCGAGGATCGACGGCGCCGATCGTGCGCCGCAATTTTTCCCGCTGCCCTTTGGAAAAAGCCGGCCACTCCGCACTGGTCGCAGCTTGCCGCCAGCGTTGATCGCGACCGGTTGCCACGCGCACGGTCTCCCGATCGAGCCACTGTGCGATGCCTTGCACCATCCGCGCGGAGAAGTCGCCGCCATCCGTGAGCGCCGTGGTGCCGCTCAGCGGCTCCTGCGCGGCGCAGGCGCAGGCGAGGAAGAGGAAGGGAATTACGATGAAGCGCATGGGGGGTCGGATAGAATTGCTGCCACTGTTCCGCGGCCATCCGCGGGCGGGGTGCGGAGCCTCAGGCGGCGTATAACTACTTGAAAGCGGACCGTCCTGCTCTTTGGCTTGCTCCTGCTCCTGCTCTTCCGAGCTTCATGGGAGCAAGAGCAAGAGCATGACAAAGAGTAAGACTGCCCGCTTTCGACTTTTTAGACGCTCTCTCAGGCGGTGTGGAATTTTGCGTAGCGTGGTTTGATCACGTCGTAGATCAGGCGGAGCCGCGCGTCGAAGTCGATGAAGGCGCTCTTCGCGGAGTTCATCGTGATCTTCTCCAGGTCGCGCAGGCCGAGGCCGAACGACTCAACGGCGACCTGGAATTCCTTGGTCATCGTCGTGTCGCTCATCAGCCGGTCGTCGGTGTTGATCGTCACGCGGAAGCCGCGCTGGTAGTAGAGCTTGAAGGGATGTTGATCCATCGAACGCACGGCGCCGGTGTGGACGTTGCTCGAGAGGCACATCTCCAGCGGGATGCGCCGGTCGAGAATGTACTGCGCGAGCGAACCCATCTTCACGATCTTGCCATCGACGATCGTCATGCCATCGGTGAGCCGCGTGGCGTGGCCGAGCCGATGCGCGCCGCAGATTTGCAGCGCCTGCCAGATGGACGCGATGCCGAATGCCTCGCCCGCGTGCAGCGTGCTGTAAAAGTTCGCCGCCTGGATCGCCTGGAATGCCTCCGCGTGTTTCTTCGGCGGATAGCCGGCTTCCTCACCCGCGAGGTCGAAGGCGACCACGCCGCGGTAGCGGAAGTCGATCGCCATCTCGGCCCATTCGAGGGAGTCGGTCTGGTTGCGCATCGCGCAAATGATCAGGCCCCACTTCACGCCGTACTTTTCCTCGCCGCGATTGAAGCCATCCAGCGCCGCCTGCACCACGGCCTCGGGAGTGAGCCCGAGGCGGGAGTGGAAGCACGGCGCGAAGCGGCACTCCGCATAGACGACGCCGTCGTGAAACATGTCCTCAATGAATTCAAAGGCGACGCGTTCGATCGCCTCGCGCGTTTGCATCACGGCGATGGTGTGAGCGAAGCCTTCGAGATACTCCGGCAGCGAGCCCTTGTTTGCGCCGCGATGAAACCATTCGCCGAGCGCCTTGGGGTCGTCGGTGGGCAGGCCGTCGTAGTGGCAGTCTTTGGCGAGGGCGATGACCGTCGCGGGCCGCAGGCCGCCGTCGAGATGTTCGTGGAGGAGGACTTTCGGGATCTCGCGGAGCAAGTCAGCGTCGAGTGTCATGCCGCGCAGAATCGCCGCGCACGATGGGAATGACAAGCGGCGGCGCCGGGCGCAGTGCTTGTAAGGCGCCGGGAAACCGTTCGACTTCGGCGGACGTAAGCTTTACCCAAACCCTCGCATGTTTTCTAGTAAACCCGATTGCGCGCTCGTCATCGTCGGCCACGGCTCGACGGTGAATCCCGACTCGAGCGCGCCGACTTTCGAGCACGCCGAAGAGATCGTGCGGCGCGGCGTTTTCGGGGAGGTTTATTGCGCGTTTTGGAAGGAAGAGCCTAGCCTGCGCCAGGTCCTCCACATGATCGATCGGGAGGACATTTACGTCGTCCCGAATTTCATCAGCGAAGGCTACTTCACGCGCACCGTGATCCCGCGCGAACTCGAACTCAGCGGACCGCTCACCGAGCGCGGCGGCCGCACGATCAAGTACTGCGAGCCGGTCGGGAATCATCCCCGCATGACGGAACTGCTCCTGCGTCGCGCCGCTCAGATCGCACCGGGAGTGCCACCGGCGGAGACGAGCCTTTTCATCGTCGGCCACGGCACGGACCTGAATGAAAACTCCGCGGTGGCCGCCAAGCGCGAAGTCGCCCGGATCGCCGAACTGGGCATCTATGCGGAGGTGCTCAACGCCTACATGGAAGAGGAGCCGCTCATCGCGAAATGGGACGAATACGCGAAGTGCCCGAATGTCGTCGTGGTGCCGTTTTTCATCTCGGATGGATTGCACAGCTACGAAGACATCCCGGTGCTGCTCGGGATCGCCGCGGCCTCACCGGGCGCGGCGAGCGCGGGTCAGCAGGAGGTCTTCCGAGGCAATCCTTATCAGCTCCGTGGCCGGACCCTTTTCTACGCGAGCGCGATCGGCACGGAGCCGCTCATCGCCGATCTCATCCTCGAACAGGTCGCGGCCTTCGACGCACAACATGGTGCGGCGCTCGCGTCCTGATGCGCGAACTGACCAAATATCTCGGCGAATGGTTGGACGCCGGCGGTCGTGAAGTGGGCGAACTGGCGATCACGCTTGCGGATGGCGGATTCACGCTCTGCCACCGATCCGACCTCGGCCGCGGCGACCTGCGCCTTGCGGCGAATGCGGAAGCTGCGCGGGAGATCGCAAGCTACGACGACGCGGGAAAGTTTCGCCCGCTGAAAACAGCGCCGAATCTGCGCCGCGGCTGGAAGCTGTGCGTGGCCGATCTCCGGGATCTGCGCCGGGCGCTCGATTTTTTCTATCCCGCGATGCTCGGCGTCTGGCTCAGCCAGCTCCGCGGCGAACTCGCGCCGGTGTCGCTGCGCGAGACTCTCGGCCGCCAGACGGGCATGTACCGCGTGACCCAGAAGCTCACCGACGAACAGGCGCAGGCGCTGATCGGCGGGTTCTGCCGCTCCGACGGAGGCTGCCTGAAGCACATCCTCTGGCGGATCGCGCCGGAGGTGCCGATCCACACTTTGCCCGCCGGAAAATTGCAGCCCCCGCCGGCGATCCCATCACTGCCGCTGCTCTGCCATGAAGCGTGCAATCTCCTCGTCGCGCAGGCGCGTGTGGTGGTGAAGAAATCCGAACTCCCCGCATGATCATCCGCGCCCGCACAGTCGTGACCATGGCGGGTCCGCCGATCAGCGACGGCGCGGTCGTCGTGGAGGAAAACCGCATCGTGGAAACCGGCCCGGCGGCGGACATCGTGGACGGCTTCAGCAAGGACGTGCTCGACCTCGGCGAAGTCGTGCTGATGCCCGGATTGATCAACGCGCACTGCCATCTCGACTACACGATGATGCGCAATGCAATCGCGCCGCCGAAGAGTTTCACGGCGTGGGTGCAGCGGATCAACGCGCTCAAGCGCAGCCTCGACAGCGCCGACTACCTCGCGGCGATCGAGCGCGGATTCGCCGAGCTGAAGCGCTGGGGCACGACTTCGGTCTGCAATATCGAGGCCTTTCCCGAGCTGATGATGAAGCTCGGCCCGTCGCCGATCCGCA
This sequence comes from Chthoniobacteraceae bacterium, assembly GCA_031411395.1. Lineage (GTDB taxonomy): Bacteria > Verrucomicrobiota > Verrucomicrobiia > Chthoniobacterales > Chthoniobacteraceae > Chthoniobacter. Next base: position 2,788 of record JANOAZ010000330.1, on the reverse strand, counting down.
CCTGGTGGTTCTACGAGATGATCGACATCCGCCACCGCATCACCACGGATGACGTGGTGGCCGGCGCGCTCTCGTTTTTTCAGCACCGCGCCAACTCGCTCGACAGCTTCGGCCTTTCCCCACACGCGCCTTACACCGCCTCGATTTCGCTCTTCCATCTGGCCAACTCCTGCGCGACCGCCTTCACCATGCCGCTGACCACGCACGTCGCGGAGTCGCAGGAGGAGTTTGCCATGTTTCGCGAGGCGCGGGGGCCTTTGTGCGACTTCATGACGACGCTAAACCGCCCCATGGACGACTGCGGCAGGGACACGCCCTTCGGGCATCTGTGGAAAAGCGGAGCGATCCACGGCGGCTGGCTGCTCGCGCACATGAACGAATTGGTCGAGGAGGATTTCCAGCTCCTCGCGAGCGTGCCACGCGGTTCCGGGCCGAGCGTGGTGCATTGCCCTGGCAGCCATCGCTACTTCGGCCACGCGCCATTCCCCTACCGGCGGCTGCACGATCTCGGGGTGAACATCAGCGTCGGCACGGACAGTCTCGCGAGCGCGGAATCGCTCAGTCTTTTCGAAGAACTGCGCCGGCTCTCCGCCGCCGAGCCGTGGCTCACGGGCGAAGATCTTCTGCGCACCGTGACGGTGAACCCGGCGCGCGCGCTCGGCCGCCGGGGCACGCTCGGGAAGATCCAGCCCGGCGCTCTCGCCGACTTGATCGCGCTGCCGGGGTCAGGTACTTTGCGCGGCCTCCATGAGGAGATCGTGAACTCCGATGCACCGGTCTCCTGGATGATGCTCGATGGCCAAGTCATTTCGTAACACTATCTCCATTCTCGCCGCACTCCTCGTACTCCCGGTCCTGGAGGTGGGGGCGGCGCCGAAGAAAAAGAGCAAACCGAAGAAGCCGGCCGAACCCGAATTGCGCATGCGCTCGCGCTCCGCGGGAACGACCACCACAGCGGCCACGGCTGCGAAGAAAGCGACGCCGCAACCCACCCGCCGAATGGCCGAGGGCGAACTCCCGATCTTATCGAAAGGCGCGATCGTGCTCGACGCCTATACCGGCAAATCTCTCTACGAAAAAAATCCCGACGAGGCGCGCTACCCGGCGAGCACGACGAAAATCCTGACCGCGCTGCTCGTCATCGAAGCGGGCGATCTCGACCGGGAGATCGAGGTCACCGACGAGGACAGCCGGGTGGGTGAAAGCAGCCTCAGCCTTCTCCCCGGGGAGCGCTACACGCGCCGGCAAATGCTCTTCGGGCTGATGCTCAAGAGCGCGAACGACGTGGCCCACGCGCTCGGGCGTGACAATGCGGGAACGGCTGAGGCCTTCGCGGAAAAAATGACCCGCCGGGCAAAGGAACTCGGCGCGACCAACTCCAACTTCCGCAACGCCAACGGCCTCCACGATCCCCAGCATTACACCTCGCCCCGCGATCTCGGCCTCATCGCCCGCGCGGCCATGGCGCAGCCCTACTTCCGCAGTGTCGTAGGCACTCAGCGTTACACCTGGAAGCGTTTCACCGGCGAACTCTGGGCGCTCGGCAATCACAACCGGTTGCTCGCGCAATTTCCCGGCTGCACCGGGGTGAAGACCGGCTACACCAACCCGTCGCAACAAGTCCTCGTCAGCGCCGCGCTCCGCGATCAGCGCGAGGTCATCGCCGTGACCATGTACGGTTTCAGGCCGGCGAATTGGGAAGACAGCAAGCTGCTACTGACCTACGGCTTCGAGCACCGTCCGGGGGCCGGGCCGGTGCCGCGGTTCTGAATTCCCGACGGCGAAACGTTCGCCTTGAGTTCCGCATTGCTGGATTCCCGCGCGTTCCAAACACTGCCGCCCCCGTGAACGCCGACGCCTCCCGATGAAGCCGCAGTCGCTTCCACCGCTGCACCTCCTTTCCGTCATCATCCCCGCGCGCGACGAGGAAGGCTGCATCGCCTCCACGCTCACGAATCTCCATCGCGAACTCGAGAGCCACGCCATTCCCCACGAGATCGTCGTCGTGGAAGATCACAGCACCGACGCCACGTGGCAGATCCTCACCGGCCTCACCCGCGAAATCCCCGTGCTCAAGCCGGTGCAGAATACCGGGCCCGGCGGCTTCGGTCGCGCGATCGTCCTCGGCTTCGATCGCATGGCCGGCGATGCCGCGGTCGTGATGATGGCCGACGAATCCGACGACCCGGCCGACGTCGTCCGTTACTGGACGGGACTCAACGAAGGCTCCGAATGCGTCTTCGGCAGCCGCTTTGTGCATGGCGGTCGCGTCATCGATTACCCCTGGTTCAAACTCGCGATGAATCGCGCCGCGAATCTCTTCCTCCGGATCCTTTTTAACATCCCGCTCAACGACACGACCAACGCCTTCAAAGCCTACCGGCGCACGGTCATCGAAGGCTGCCGCCCGCTCATCGCGCCGCATTTCAATCTCACCGTGGAACTCCCGCTCAAGGCGATCGTGCGCGGTTATTCCTGGACGGTGATCCCCATCACCTGGCGCAACCGCCGCACCGGCGTGGCAAAGCTGAAGATCAAGGAAATGGGCAGCCGCTACCTCTTCATCTGCCTCTACATCTGGCTCGAGAAATACTTCAGCCGCGGCGACTACCGGAAGGGCGGGTAGCCGCTGGTTTGGAGAAACGCTGGTGGATGGCGTCGCTCCGCGCGCCATGCGACGCCCACGCCGCAGGCTCATCTCTGAGAGGGTGTACCGGAAGTCGTTTGGATGTGCGGGGAAGAACGACTGGCGCGCAGCGCCGCATCGAAAATGTCATCCTGAGCTTGC
>JANOAZ010000329.1:0-9723 GCA_031411395.1 Chthoniobacteraceae bacterium | reverse complement strand
CATCCCGAGGCGCGCACCGACTTCGGCATAGCCGGTCTTTTCTCCCGTGAGACAGAATTTCAGCGCCTCGAAATGCGCGAGCTTCCCAGCGCCCGCCATCTCCGTGCGCAACCGCGCCATCACTTGATCGAGCAGCGTCATCGCCCAGCGCCGGTCATAGATCTGCTCGGGAGAATCGGTAGCCGGTTCGTGCCGCAGCCGGCTTTCCGCATCGAGCGCATCGAAGGAAAACAACTCCGCATCGCCGCCGCGCTTTTGCGTGCGGCCGCGGATCCATTCGTTGGTGAGAAAGTGTTTCAGCGCCGCGAGCAGCCACGAGCGAAAGCGTCCGCGCTCGCGATCCACGTCCGCGAGCCAGCCCTTCTCCAGCAGGCGCGCGAAAAATTCCTGTGTCAGATCCTGCGCGTCGTGCGCGCTCAATCCCTGCCGCCGCACGAAGGCGTAAAGCGGATACCAATACGCGTGGCAGAGTTTTTCCAGCGCCACCCGCGCGCCGCTCCGATCGCCCCGCGCGGAGACGACCACGCTCCAGCGCGTGGTGTGAAACTCCCGCGCGCCGGGGGAAAGGGAGTCGCGTGCGTCGGGGGGCATAGCTGTGGGTAACAGCAGGCCATGCCCGGCCTCAATGCGGAACGAGACTCGGGCGCTTGACCCGAACCATGCCAGGCGTCCGGACAGCGGGCGGCGACCTTGCAAACCCTGCCGACGAGCCCGTGCCCCTTTTTCCGACGAGACAGAAAAGGGAGCTTAGGATTTCGTCTGCAAGTGGTATGACCTCTGACAAAACGCTTCCGCCCATCCGCTCATGACCAAACAGAAACCACTCGTCGGAATCATTGATTGGGCGAAGTCGCCACTTGGAGATCCGCAGTCGGCTGCGGAACAGGCGGTGATTGGCGATGCCGCCGAAGTGCGGCGGTATCTATGCTCCAGCGATGCGGATTACACGGACGAAATCTGCGACGCAAATGCGCTCATCGTCTGGCACAACACGCCGATCAGCGCAGCGGGTATTGCACGGCTCCGAAATTGCCGGGCGATCATTCGGAACGGCGTGGGCTTTGACTCAGTGGATCTGGCGGCGGCGCGCAAACGGGGAATCGCCGTCTGTAATGTGCCCGACTATGGCACTGAGGAAGTCGCAGACCACGCCATCGCGCTCGCCATGGCGTTGTGCCGGCAGCTTTTTCCATTGGATCAGGAGGCGAAGCGGCTTGGCTGGAGCATTCGGGTGGAGCCGAAGCTGCGGCGCTTGCGGGAGCTGACGTTCGGCGTCGTCGGTCTTGGACGCATCGGGACGGCGACGGCGCTCCGCGCAAAGGCGCTCGGCTTCAAGGTCGTCTTCTACGATCCGTATCTCCCGAACGGTGCGGACAAGGCCGTCGGCATCTCCCGCGTGCGGACGCTCGATGAACTGCTCGCGAAGGCGGACGTGCTGTCGCTGCATTGCCCGCTGAATGACGAGACGCGCCACATGATCGCGGAGCGCGAGCTGGCGTTGCTGAAGCCGGGCGCGTTCGTCGTCAACACCGCGCGCGGGGCGGTGATCAAAAAGACCGCCATCCTCGATGCGCTGCGTGCGGGGCGCATTGCCGGTGCGGGTCTGGATGTCGTGGAGGACGAGCCACTGAAAACGGCCGAGGAAGCCGCGGCGCCGAACCTCATCGTCACGTGCCACGCGGCGTTTTGCAGCGTGGAGTCGAAGCTCGAAATGCGCGCGACCTCTGCGCGCATCGCCCTCGCCGCAGTCAGCGGCCGCCCGCTCGAGAACGTCGTCAATGGGGTGTCGTGAACCATCAGGAAACTCCGCCCACGTTATGAACATCACCACACTCCGACGTCCCACTTCGCTCGTCGAAAGCGTCTGCCAGCAACTCGCCGGACTCATCCGTGGCGGGAGCACCGATGAGGAACGCTGGTTGCCCGCCGAGCGTTCGCTAGCCGAGCAACTCGGCGTGAGTCGCACCGTTGTGCGCGAGGCCACCAAGCGGCTCGAACAGCAGGGCATGCTCGAGATCCAGCACGGCACCGGCATCAAGGTCGTGGACAAGCTCCATCGTCCGCTGAATGACTCGCTCTCACTGCTCATCCCCGATGTCGCCGAGCGCCTGCAGCAGCTCAATGAAACGCGCCTCTCCATCGAGCCCGACACCGCCGCCTTTGCCGCGCAGCGCGCGACGAAGGAGCAAATCCGCACGCTGCGCCGCATCCAGACGCAGTTGGAAAAGGCCCCCGACAACGCGGCTGCGATCGAGGCAGATATCGCCGCACACCACGCCATCGCGGACGCCAGCGGTAATCTGATTTACCGCCTCATCCTCGACTCGCTCGCCGAACTCGGCATCGCCAGCCGCCTGCGCACCATCGGCCGCATCGGCAAGCAGACGGCCATCGAGCACCACGCGCAGATTCTCGATGCCATCGAGCGCCGCGACCCAGTCGCGGCAAGCGAAGCGATGCGGATGCACATCCGCGCTGCGGGAGAGGACATGGACCTCCCGTCGCTGAAAACACGCAAGTCCAAGTAGGTCATGAAAGCACTCACCAGTCTGCTCACGTTCATCGCTCTCTGTGCCTCGGCCACAGCAGAGGTCCGCGTCGAAACCATCTCTGTGCCGATGCGCGATGGCATCAAGCTCGCCACGGACATTTATCGCGACGACGCGGTGAGCAAGGCGCCGGTGGTGCTCATGCGCACGCCGTATGATCGGACGAAGGCGAAGGGCACGGCGGAGAAATTTGCGAAGGCGGGCTACATCGCGGTGATGCAGGATTGCCGCGGCACGCGGGCGTCCGAGGGTGTGATGGCTCCTTACAACAACGAAGGGCAGGATGGCTACGATACCATCGAGTGGATCACACGGCAGCCGTGGTGCAGCGGACGTGTGGGCATGATGGGCGGCTCGTATGTCGGCGCGGTGCAGTGGCAGGCAGCAGTCGAGCAACCGCGGGGACTCGCGGCCCTCGCGCCGGAGGCGACGTGGAGCAGCTTCCATCGCAATATCTACCTCGGCGGCGCGGTGCGGCTTTCGCTCATCGCAGGCTGGATCGCGGGTAACACCGCGAAGCCCGAAGGCGTGAAGGCAGCCGACATGAACGTCGCGCTCATGCGGCTTCCACTCAGTGATGTGGACGAAGTCATCGGGTGGCCGATGCCGTGGGCGGTGAAGCTCGTGGACGTGCGCCCCGACGGCTTCGCGCAAAACCTTGCCACCGGCATCCTGCGCGGACGCTATCGCGATTCGCTGCTCAAGCCGCAACCACTCAAGCCCGGCGAGGTGTATGAAATCACGGTCGATCTCGGCCCGTGCGCCGCGACCATCGCGAAAGGCCACAAGCTGCGCGTGGACATCTGCGGCTCGCTCTTCCCGCTCTACGACCGCAACCCCAACACCGGCGAAGGCCCCTTCGGCAGCAGGACCGCCATCGCCACGGAGCAGGTGCATCACAAGCCCGGCGCGCTCTCGCGCATCGTGCTGCCGTGCCGCAAGCCATGAGCTAGCCCAAGAGGCACAAGGAAGCACTTCTAAGACTGTCGACACTTCGGGGATTGGAACTGTCGACACGGTCCCGTGCCATGACGAATGTTCCCAAATCGCAAAAGCCGGTTCCCAAGCGCAATCTCGCCCGCGAGGTCGTTGCGGCGCTGCGCGCGGCCATCATTTCGGGCGAGTTCCGCCCTGGGGATTCGCTTGCGGAGCCTGTGCTGGCGGAACGATTCGGAGTGAGCCGCGCGCCGATCCGTGAGGCGTTGATCGAACTGGAGCGCGAGGGACTCGTGCAATTTGAGACGACCGGGCGCACCCGCGTGCGTCCTTTGACCGCGGAGGATCTCACCGAGATCGTGGATAGCCGCATCGCCCTGGAAGCCATGGGTGTCCGATGCGCGACGCGCGTATGGACTGCGGCGGATTCGGCATGGATTGCGGAGAACATCGCCGCGCAAGCGAAGGTATCCACGCTGGCGGAACTCACGGCGCTGGATGTCGAGATGCACGAATACATCATGCGTCGCGGCGGCAACGGGCGGCTGCTCGGGCTCTGGCGCTGTATCCGGCCGCAATTCGAGATGTGGCTGGCGCACACGCACCGGCTGCAGGCCACGCTCAAGTTTGAGCCTCGGCAGGTGACGGTCGAAGGTCATCGGAAGTTACTGCGCGCAATCGAGAGCGGTGACTGCGAAAGGGCTGCGTCTGCCATGTCCGCGCACATTGCCGCGTGGCATGAGTGGCTGCCCGCGACGTTTCCTTTGAAGACTGAACGGCGGAGGGGACGCATCGCCAAGGCGGTCGCGCTTTTCCTCATTTCCGGAATCTTATCGGTGCTGCCGGCCCGCGCTGCTGGCGCGACTGCGACCGATGCAGAGTCGGCCTTCTTCGAGAACAAGATTCGCCCGATTCTCAAGGAGCGATGCATCACCTGTCATTCCACCGAGAAGCAGAAAGGCGATCTCGATCTGGAGCGGTTCACGTCGATGGAATCCGTGAAGCGCGAGCCAGTCGTGTGGGAGTATTCGCTGGAGCAACTCGGGAACAACGAGATGCCGCCAAAGGGCAAGCCGCAGCTCGACCCGGAGCAGAAGGCGATGCTGACGAAGTGGGTTCAGTCCACGCTGGATCAGCTCGCGCTTGCGAGTGCTGGCGACCCCGGGCCGGTGGTGCTGCGCCGGTTGTCGAACATGGAATACACTTACACCATCCGTGATCTCACGGGCGTCGAGTCGCTCGATCCGGCGAAGGAGTTTCCCGTCGATGGCGCGGCGGGCGAGGGATTCACCAATGCGGGCGCGGCGCTCGTGATGTCGCCCGCGCTGCTCACGAAGTATCTTGATGCGGCGAAGGAAGTCGCGAGCCATGCAGTATTGCTGCCGGAGGGCATTCGCTTTTCTCCGAGCAACTCGTCGCAGGACTGGACTGATGAAACGCTGGCGGCGATTCGCGCGATCTATGCACGGCACACGGTGGCGGGCGAAGAAGCGCAGACCACGCAGCAGGGCATCAAACTCGACACGGGCACCGGCGGCGGACGGCTGCCGCTCGCGCGTTATCTGGAAGCGCTGCAAGGCCGTGGCAGTGCCGGGGGCTTGAGCCCGAAGTATCTCGGCATCCTGCGCGAGGCGCTCAGCGGAAAGCAGCGCTCCGTGTTGCTCGATCCGCTGCGCGCGAAGTTCAAAGACGGGCAGCTCACCGCGGCCGACATCGAGCCCTGGCAAAAAGTGCTGTGGCGATTCGCGACCGTGGGACACATCGGCAAGCAGAACGGCCCGAAGGCCTGGCAGGAGCCGGTGACACCGCTGGTCCCGCAGCACGAGATGCGCGTGAAGCTCAACAGCGATCGCGACCTTGTGCTCTATCTCAGCACCGGCGATGCGGGCGACGGCGCTGTCGGCGATGAAGCGGTGTGGGAGAATCCACGCCTCGTCGCTCCGGGGAGGCCGGACCTGCCGATCGATGGTCTGGCGGATTTGGTGAAACATCTCGAGACGCAGCGGGCGAAGATCATCGCGACCGCGGAAGCATGCCTTTCCACGATCGCGGATGGGAAGGCGGACGCGGATGCCGATCTGCTGGTCGCGTGGCGTGAATATCTCGGATACGGCACGACGAAGCTGGAGCCGCTCCTTGCGAAGAAGATGGAGAGCACGCCGGACTACCATTTCATCAAGGGCTGGACCGGCGAGCAGGCGCTCAACGTGCTCGCGAATTCCTCGGATGCGACCGTCCGCATTCCCGGCGTGATGAAGGCGCACAGCGTCGCCACGCATCCGTCGCCGAAGCTCGCATCGGTGATCGCGTGGCGCAGTCCGGTGAACGGAAATCTGAGCATCCGCGGGGATGTCGCCGACGCGCATCCCGAGTGCGGCAACGGAATCACCTGGGCGCTGGAGTTGCGTCGCGGTCACACGAGCGAAGTGCTCGCCAACGGTGTGTCCAAAGGTGCGACGGTGCTGACGATGGGGCCGTTTCCTGATGTGCGGATCGAGACCGGGCAGGTCGTCGCGCTGGTCATCGGTCCGCGTGATGGGAATCACGCCTGCGATCTCACGGCGGTGAATCTCACGCTCAGCGATGGCGGGACGACGTGGAATCTCGCGAAGGACGTGTCGCCGAACATCCTCGCGGGAAATCCAAATGGCGCGTGGCATTTCCTCAGCCAGCCCGCCACGACTGAAGCTGCGCCGGATTTACCGGCACCAATCGCCGAGTGGCGCAAGGTGCCGTCGGCCGCGCTCGCGGTGAAAGTGCGGGAGCATTTGGAAAAGGATTTTCCACTCACCAGCCCGCTGCTCGCCCACGCGATGCGTTCGTTCCACCCCACCACCGCCAGCCCAGTGCTGAAGGCCGCGGCTCCGTCGGTGATCGAAATCCAGATCCCCGCCGCGCTGGCGAAAGGAACGGAGTTTGTCGTCACCGGGAGACTGGCGTCGAAGACGGACGGCAGCGTGCAGATGCAGGTCCTCACGGAGAAACCGCGCGCGACCCATGGGCTCGTCGCCGGGGCCGCGGATTCCGCAGTGAAGAAGGGTCAGTGGAGCGACAACAATCTCGTCACGCAGCACAGCGCGCCGATCATCGTGAACCATGGCAGCGAGGCGCGGAAGCGCTTCGAGGATGCGTTCGACGGTTTTCGCGCGCTGTTTCCCATCGCGCTTTGTTACTCGCGCATCGTGCCGGTGGATGAAGTCGTCACGCTGACGCTCTTCCATCGCGAGGACGATCACCTGCGGCGTCTGATCCTCGACGAGAGGGAGACCCGCGAGCTGGACCGGCTATGGGACGAGTTGCTTTTCGTGAGCGAGGCACCGCGGAAGCAAGTGGATGTCTTCGAGCAACTGTTTCAATTCGCCACGCAGGACGCCAAGCCGGGCGCCTTCGAACCGATGCGTCAGCCGATCCTGAAAGCGGCGCAGGACTTCGAGGCCAAGCAAAAGGCCGCCGACGTCAAGCAGCGGCAGGCGGTGATCGACTTCGCCGCGAAGGCATGGCGTCGCCCGCTCACCGGCAAGGAAATGTCCGCGCTGCGAGAGTTCCCGCCGCGCCTGATGCTCGCCCGGGTGCTCACCTCGCCCGCATTCTTGTATCGCGGCGAAATGGCGCCCGAGAAGACGGGGCCGGTGAACGGAGAGGAGCTGGCGACACGGCTCAGCTACTTCCTGTGGTCATCCGCGCCCGATGCAGCGCTCCGCGCCGACGCGGACAAGCTGCACGATCCCGAAATCCTGGCCGCGCACGCGAAACGCATGCTGAGGAGCGACAAGGTCCGCCGCCTCGCCACCGAGTTTGGCTGCCAGTGGCTGCACGTGCGCGATGTCGCTGAGCTGGATGAGAAGAGCGAGCGCCACTTCCCCACCTTCACGAGCGTGCGCGCCGACATGCAGGAGGAAGTGACGCGCTTCTTCATCGACCTGATCCAGAACGACCGGAACGTGCTCTCGCTGCTGAATGCCGATCACACCTTCGTGAATGCCGCGCTTGCGAAGCACTATGGCCTCGCGGTGAAAGGCGGTGACTGGCAACGCATCGATGGTCTGCACGAGGGAGGCCGCGGTGGCATCCTCGGCTTCGCGGCCACGCTCGCGAAACATTCCGGCGCATCCCGCACCAGCCCCATCCTGCGAGGCAACTGGCTGAGCGAAGTCGTGCTTGGCGAAAAGCTGCCGCGGCCACCGAAAGGCGTTCCCGTGCTCCCCGACGAAGCGCCCGAGGGCCTCACCGAACGCCAACTCATCGAGCGTCACAGCAGCGACGAGAAATGCGCCGGCTGCCACAAGCGCATCGACCCATTCGGCTTTGCCCTCGAAGGCTTCGACGCCATCGGCCGCACCCGCGAACGCGACACGGCCACGACGCTCGCCGACGGCACCGCGATTCACGGATTCGCCGAACTGCGCGACTACCTCGTGACCAGGCGTCGCGACGATTTCCTGCGGCAACTCAGCCGCAAATTGCTCGGCTTCGCACTCGGTCGCAGCGTGCAGCTTTCCGACAAGCCGCTGATCGAGGCCATGGTGAAGTCCGAAGGCCATCGGATCGGCGACCTCATCGCACTGATCATCCACAGCCCGCAGTTTCGCGAAGTGCGCGGGAGAAGTTTTGCCGCCAACCACTGACCGCCTCACCATCATGAACACCCATCAATTCTCACGTCGTTCCTTCCTCCGCGGGGTGGGCGTCACCATGGCGCTGCCGTGGATGGAATCCTTCAACGTCTGGGGCGACGAGCCGCGCCGCAACCAGCCCGCCAGCGAGGCTCCGGTGCGGCTTTGCGTCACCTTTTCCGGCAATGGATTCCACTCGAAGGAGTGGTGGGCGCGCGGCGAGGGCAGGGCGATGGAACTCGGCAAGGTGCTCGCGCCTTTGAGTGAGTTCAAAGAGAAGCTGCTCTTCGTGCGCGGCCTGTATCACGAGGAGGCGCGTAAGGGCAACATTCACTCCTCGCAAACCGGCAACATGCTCTCGGGCGCACCCATCGCGAGCGGCGGCGAGATTCGCTCCGGCACGAGCTTCGACCAAATGCTCGCGCAGACCTACGGCCGCTCCACGAAGGTGCCGAGCCTCGTGCTGGCCTGCGAGAAATCGAATCCATCGGTGCACAAAAACTACTCGATGCTCTACAGCTCGCACATCTCGTGGAGTTCGCCGACGACACCGACACCGATCGAGCTGTTCCCCGCGCTGGCATTCGATCGTTTGTTCAAAGACGAGGCCTCCCCGGCGGACAAAAGCGTGCTGGATGCGGTGCTCGCCGACGCACAGGACTTGCGACGGGGCATCAGCGCCGGCGATCAGCGGAAGCTCGACGAATATCTCGACAGCGTGCGCGAGGTGGAGAAGCGCATCGAGAACGCCGGCAAACGTGGCGAACTGCAAGGCTGGCGGCCCACGCTCGACAAGCCGAACATCCAGCGACCTGCCGACGGCATTCCGCAGGACATCGGCGAGCACATGCGGCTGATGATGGACATCCTCGTCCTCGGCTTCCAGACCGACACGACACGCATCACCACGCTGAAGCTGAACAACGATCACAGCGCGCTGCGTTTCCCAAATCTCCCGAGCGTGCAGCAAGCCGGCCACGGCATCGACTACATGATCCACCACCTGCTCTCGCACAGCGACGGCGACGACTGGCTGAAGGTGAATCAGTTCTTCATGGAGCAGCTCGCGTATCTGGCACGCAAGCTCGACTCGATCCGCGAAGGTGAGCGCACGCTGCTCGACAACACGATGCTGCTCCATTGCTCGAGCATGATGGCCGGCGCGAAACACGACAACGATCAGCTCCCCGTCGTCGTGCTCGGCGGCGCGGGCGGCCGCGTCAAAGGTGGCCGCGTGCTCGACTACCAAGACAAGGCCGAGCGCCAGCTCTGCCGCCTCTTCATGTCGATGATGGACAAGATGGACGTGCGCCCGAAGACCTTCGGCGACGCCGCAAAGATGCTGGAGGAAGTATGAGCCGTCCCAGTTTTACCAATGCAAAGCCGTTCGCAGCGCTGCTCGGCGTCCTGCATTTCGCCTTCGCCGGTGCGCTGCACGGGGCGGACGACGACAACGCATTCTTCGAAGAGAAGGTCCTGCCGCTGCTGCAGAAGCGCTGCTACGAGTGCCATTCGCACGAGAAGAAAATCAAAGGCGGGCTCGCGCTGGATTCGCGCAGCGGGTGGGAACACGGCGGTGACAACGGGCCGGCGATCGTGCCGGGCGACTTGGAGAAGAGTCTGCT
>JANOAZ010000328.1:0-10322 GCA_031411395.1 Chthoniobacteraceae bacterium | reverse complement strand
CCCTCCACGGGCGGTTGCCACACGCGCAAGAGCGCGACGAGCGAGCCCATCGAGACGACCGCCGCGGCGAGATCGACCAGCCACGGGCCGTGATAGTTGCTCACGAAAAACTGGGTCACCCCGAAGGTAAAACCGGTGACGAAACAGGCCGGCCACACTTGCAGCATTCCACGCCATCCGGCCTGCACGGTCACGAGCCAGAAGGGGACGATCAGCGAAAAGACGGGCAGTTGCCGCCCGACCATCGCGCTCAGCGCATGTAGGTCGAGGCCGGTGACTTTGTTCAGCGTGATGATGGGAATGCCCAGTGATCCGAACGCCACCGGCGCGGTATTCCCGATCAGCGCGAACACCGCGGCATCGAGCGGGCGAAAGCCGAGCCCGATGAGCAGCGCGCCCGTGATCGCCACCGGAGCCCCGAAACCCGCGCAACCTTCAATGAACGCGCCAAAGCTGAACGCGATGAGCAGCACCTGGATGCGGCGATCATCGGCGATGCTCGCGACGTGCCGCTTCACCACCTCGAACTGCCCGGTGACCACCGACAGCTCGTAGATGAAGATCGCGTTGAGCACGATCCAGCCGATCGGGAAGAACCCAAAGGCCGCGCCGAATCCCGCCGAGGCCAGCGCGAGCGCCGGCGGCATGCCGAAGACGCCGACCGCCAGCACCAGCGCCCCGGCCAGCGAAACGAGCGCCGCGTAAAGTGCCCGCACGTGAAAGCCGCCGAGCAGCGCGAGCAGCAGCACCACGGGCAGCGCGGCGACGGCGGCGGAGACGAGCGGGCTGCCGAGCGGGGCGTAGGTTTGGGACCAGGTCATGGAGGGAAGGTATGAGGGATGAGGTATGAGGGATGAAACTATCGCCAAGCGAGAACGCATTCTCGCTTCCTTCATACCTCATCCCTCATACCTCATACCTGCCGTCCACCTTCCCCGCATGCGCCGCACCGAGCTTCTCCTCTTCCTCGCCACGTTCTTCGCCTTCGCCTACTTCAACCAGGGCGGCGGCTGGAATCAGAACTCCCGCTTCGCCGAGGTCCGCGCGATGGCCGAGGAGGGCCGCTTTGCGATCGACAACTTCCTCGTCTATCGCCGCGACACTAGCAGCGACGACCTCGTCCGCGTGCCGGTGCAAAACACCGCCTACGACTTCGAGGGCAAGCGCTACCGCCTCGCCTGGGTGGACATGACCTACTCGATGATCCCGATGAATCCGGAGGTCGAAGGCGAGGACGCGCCGATGGTCGAACTCTGCTGCTCCGGCGACGTCGGTTATGTGCCGCAGACCACGCACTTTCATCCGAACAAACCGCCCGGCACCTCCTTCCTCGCGCTGCCCGCCTACTGGATCATCCTGCAAGTCGAGCGCGCGCTCGGGATCAATCCCGACCGCGCCTGGACGCTGACCGTGAACGTCTGGCTCACCACCATCTTCAGCGTCGGACTGATCTCATCGCTGGGCTGCGTGCTGTTCTTCCGGCTCGCTCGGGAGTTTGCCGGCGGGGCGGAATGGCCGGCCGTTTTCGCCACGCTGGCGTTTGCGTTCGGCACCACGTTCTTCCCGTTCGGCACGATTCTCTTCGATCACAATCTCACCGCCTCGCTGCTCATTACGTCGCTCTACTTTTTGCGGCGGGAAGGCACGATCGCGTTCAGCATCGCCGGCGTGTGTGCGGGACTCGCGGTGCTCACCAATTACGTCGCGGTCGGCGCGGTCGGCGCGCTCGCGCTCTACGCATTCCTTTCGCGCAGCACGATCGCCACCCCGCGGAATTGGGATTGGCGCCGCGGGCTGCTCTTCGCCGTCGGCGGGTTGCCGTTCGCCGTGCTGCTCGGCTGGTATCACACGGTCAATTTTGGCTCGCCCTTCGCGCTCTCCAACGACTTCCAGAATCCCGTCTTCAAGGACCCGGCCGGCAACCTCGGCATGTTCGGCGCACCGAGTCCGTATGTCGGCGCGCTGTTGCTCGTGTCACCGTATCGCGGGGTATTCTGGCTTTGCCCGGTGCTCATCGCGGGCGTCGTGGGGATCTTCGTGTGGCTGCACGAAAGGAAGTGGGTGGCCGAGGCGCGGCTCTTCATCGCGATCTTCGCGTTCTTCTTTTTCGTGAACATGAGTTTCAACGGCTACCACGGCGGTTACGCCGCCGGGCCGCGGTATCTCGTGCCGGGGATTCCATTTCTCGCCTTCGGACTCGTCGTGGCATTTGCGCGGTGGAAGCGGATCACACTCGTGCTGCTCGCACTGTCCGTGGCGCAGCAGTTCCTGCTCACCGCGACCGATGGGCAAAACGCGCTCGCGGTCGGCGGCCACGCGCGGCTCGACGACGCGCATCGCAAGGATGATTTCTTTTGCAACATCGTCACCGAATACGCCGCGCCGTTTTTCTTCCAGGGACGCGCGGAAGGGCTGCTCCGGCAATTGCTCGCGGCCAAGCTGGATACCGAAGCCGACCGGCTCGAACTCGCCGTGGACGACGACGCGGAACGCGAACGCCAGCTTGCGGCGAAGCGCGCGGAGTGGGAGCGCTCGATCGCGCAGAAGGAGCAAACGCCCTTCCTGCTCGCGGCGTTGAGCGGGCCGGTGTCGATCAATCCCGTGGGCGTGTACGACGGGCTGCTCGGGTTTGGGAATTTCGACATCCACTCGCGGCAGGCGATGTGGAATTCGTGCAACCTCGGCGAATTCCTCTGGCCGCAATCGCGCTGGAGCCTGCTGCCGCTGCTGCTGGTGAGCGGCGGGCTGAGTGTGCTCGCGGTGCGACGCGCTCGGGGGTAGCACAGGCCGCTGGCCTGTCGTTGCCGGCGGCCCGCCGGGAACATCGGGCGTTGTTTCGTCTCCGGTACGTTTTCGATCCGGGGCGTGAGGTCTTCGCCGCGGGTCTGGGGCGAGTCTGGCGCGCACACTTCCCCGATGTGCCCGGCGGGCCGCCTGGCACGACAGGCCAGCGGCCTGTGCTCCCGGGACCGCACGACGCCCGCTCAGTTCCCGAGGAAGCGCGCATCGGGGCTCTCCGCGCGCAGCACTTCGGGCAGTTCTTTCACGCCGATCTTCACCACCAGCGTGTGCGTGCCGTTCGCCAGCTCGGGAGCGACTTCGCCGCCGAGGACCAGCGCGTTGCCATCGAGCCAGGCTTTCGAGGCGCCGGTGAGCTTGAGGCGCGTCTTGCCGCTGCTCTGGAATTGCGTGGCGAGCAGCACGGTGTCGCTGCCGCCAGCGGCGATCATCGTCGCCTCGGTGAGCAGGTCTTTCACGAAGCGCCCATCGACCAGCGTGTAGCCGGCGAATCCGGGGTTCTTCGCGGGGTCGTAGGTCGCGCTCACCACTTCGCCGGCCGCGGTGCCAGGATACATCCGCCAGACGCGGGCGACGCTGCCCTTGCTGGCGTCGTAGGGGCCGGGTTTGCCGAGCTCGCTGAGAAAGGCATACATGTCGAGCGCCTCGCGCGGTTTCATGATCGCGGTGAGGCCGGGGGGCATCATCGAGCCGATGTCGGCCTTGCTCTTGATCTGCGCTTTCGGGACGCCCTTCTCGGTGCCGGCGGCGTCGCGGAGGAAGACCTCCGTGGCCGTCTCGCGCGACTGGATGCCGGTGACCTGCTCGCCGTCGAGCAGGGTTAACGTGACGGCGTTGTAGCCTTCCTTCACCTTGGCCGCGGGGTCGAGAGTGCTCTCGATGATGTAATCCAGCGGCGCGCTCGCGCCGATCGAGGTCATGTCCGGGCCGACCTTGCCGCCGGCGCCGCCGATGGCGTGGCAGGTCACGCACGCGCTGGTGGCGCGGCGATAAACGAGTTCGCCCTTCGCGGGGTCGCCGTTCTGTTTGGTCTGCGCGGCGAGGCCCACGTAGTCCTTGGAGACATCGGCGTTTGCCCTCAGTCCGGCGAAGGGCGCGAGCGCGGCGAGCAGCTTCGCGCCGGGTTTGCCCGCCTCGCGGGCGGCGCGCACGGCGGCGGCGAGCACGGGCGGCGGCAGACTTTTGGCCACCTCTTGTTTGCCGAATTTCAGGGCGAACGCATCGGGCGCGCCTTTCACGCCGAGCAGTCCGCGCCAGGTGCCGAGGAGCACGGCTTCGTCCGTGAAAGTGGGGAGCACTTCCGCGGCGAGGACGAGGCCGGCGTCGAGCTTCACCTGCACGGCGGCGACCAGCGCGGAGGATCGGGTGTCGGCGGTTTCCTCGGCGCGGGTGAGCACGCGCAGGAAGCCGAGCGCGGCGGGTCCGCCGGCGGCGCGGAGGCCATCGACGGCGGCGCGACGGAGCGGCGGTTTGGTTTCGCGGGAATCGAGCAGCTCGCCGATCTTCGCCACGGCGTCGGGCGCCTTCCACATTCCCGCGAGGCGGATCGCACCGAGGCCGATCTCGCCGCGGGTCTGGAAGAGCGCGGTGACGAGGTGCGAATGCGCGGCGGGCTTTGCGTTGCGGACGCGCGCGGCGGTTTGCAAGGCCACGATCGCCTTCTCCGCGGCGGGGCCGGTGAGCGCGAGGCGGGTGTCGATCGCGCGGGTTTCATCGGTCTCGCAGCAATCGCCGACATAGCCGGCGAGCAGACCATCGAGCAGGCGCTGGAGTTCCACCGGGCCGCCCACTTCGCCGATCAGGTCGATCCACGGGCCGTCGAGCGGCACCTTGCCGGCGGCGAAGAGCTTGGAGAACGCGGCGCCGGCCAGCGCGGGGTCGATGGCCTTGAGGCCGTAAGCGAGCTGCGCCTCGCGCCCCTCGGTCTTGTAGGCACCGCTGGCGAGGGCGTCGGTCCACGGTTTGGCGAGGTCGTTGATGGATTGCCACGCGGCGAAGTCGTACCAGGGATCATCTGCAAGCGACGTTGTGAGCGCGCCGGAAGCATTTTGAGAGGGGAGCACACGCGCCTCGCGTGTCGTCGCCGGCGCCCCCGCCGGGGACTCGCTGCCGGCGCGCGCAGCGCCATTCTGAACAGCGGCTGCGCCGGCGGGAGAGGAGGTCCCGGCGGGGGCGCCGGAACCCACACGCGGGGCGCGTGTGCTCCCCGTTCCCTCGGAATCCCGCGCGCCCACGGCGGCGTCGAGGACGAGCTCGGCGCTGCGCGCGGTAGGGATGCGGGCAAGGGCGCGCATTGCCTCGAGACGGACGCGGGGGTTGTCAGCGATCGCCGCGGTTTCAATCTGAGAAGGCGTCGCGGGGTCGCCGGGCAGCGGTGCGAGAATCCGAGCGGCGGCTGCCTGGACTCCGTGCGGGTATGCTCCTGCGACCGGGGTGGCGGCATTGGTCATCAGCTGCATAGCCACGCCGATGGACCGGTTACGGACGCCAACCGATTGCGCCAGCCACATGCCTTCTAGATTCTGGCGCGTCTCCGCAGGCACGACTCCGCGAAACTGGTTCCACCCAGCCCAAGCCGGAACGCTTTGCTCGAACTCCATCTGCCGCTCCGTCATTCGCCCGGTCAAAACCCTCCGCGCCTGCTCCTTCTCCCAAGCACTCTTGCTTAGCAGCTTGTCCAGCAGCTCCTCGTTCTTCTTCCCGAGCAGCGGCTCCCAGCTTAGCGGCTTTGCGTCTTTGCGAGAGATCCGCCAGATGCGGCCGAGGTGTTTGTCGCGGCGGGGGTCGCGGAAATCGACTTCGCCGTGGTTGATCACCGGGTTCGACCAATCGGCCACATACAGCGCGCCGTCCGGGCCGAGCCGCACGTCGATGGGGCGAAAGGAGAGGTCGGTGGTGCGGATGAGGTCGGGCTGCTCGGTCGTCGCGTAGCCCGACCTCGGAGGGACGCGCTCCTGCGCGTTCCCACTTGTCGGGGAGCCGGGGGCGGGAGTTTGGGACGCGGGGAGAGTTTGGGACGCGCGGGAGCGCGTCCCTCCGAGATCTTCGATCTGGAACCGCACGATCCGGTGCGCGCGGAAGTCGCACGTCACCATGTTCCCCTGCCAGTCGGCGGGGAAGTGCGGGCTCTTCACGATCTCCAGGCCGCAGAATTTCGGATACGAGCCGGGGCTCACGCTGGGCATCTGCCGGCGCGAACCTTCGAACGGCGCAAACACGGCGCCGGGGAAGGCCCATGAGATGCCATCGCGACCCGCGCCATCGGTGAGGAAGGTCTGGCCCCAGTCGTCCTCGGCCTGGCCCCAGGTATTCCAGAGGCCCTTGGCGAAGACTTCCACGCGCTCGGTGCGCGGATCGTAGGCGAAGACGCCGCCGCTATTCAGCCGCACCATGCCCCACGGGGTCTCGAGGTGGCTGTGGATATAGACGCTCTGGTGGAAAAAGAGCCGTCCATCCGGCCCCCAGTGCAGGGTGTGGATGATGTGATGGGTGTCCTCGGTGCCAAAGCCGCTGAAGACGATGCGCTTCTGATCGGCGCGGCCATCGCCGTCGGTATCGGTGAAATGGAGGAGCTCGGTGGATTGGCCGACGTAGCAGGCGAATGCGGAATGCGGAATGCGGAGTGCGGAATCGGCAGAAGCGTCCGCGCGCGGCTTTCCGTCATTCCGCATTCCGACCTCCGCATTCCGCATTACCAGATCCGGCACCACGCCCGTCGGGATGAGCAGCCCGTCGGCGAAGACTTCGCTCTTGTCCGCTTTCCCGTCGCCGTCCGTGTCGGAGAGGATGAGAATCTTGTCATTGGCCGCCTGTCCGGGCTCGATCTGCGGGTAGAGGGAACTGCTGCACACCCAGAGCCGGCCCTGCGGGTCCCAGTTCATCTGCGTGGGTTTTTCGAGGAAGGGATTTTGCGCCCAGAGTTCGATCTGGTAGCCGTCGGCGACGGTGAAGTCAGGGAGCGGCGGAGGCGTGCCGGCGATGGGGCCGGGTAGCGCACGCGCCTCGCGTGTTGGCGAAGGCGCCCCGCCTTCGCGGTCTTTCGATGCGGGCTCAGTTTTCGAGGCGTTCCTTGGGATAGCGACGTCAGGAGAAGCCTGTTCCGGCGGGGCGCCGGAACCAGCACGCGAGGCGCGTGCGCTACCCTTCAGCCGGTCGATCTCCGCCTCGGCGGCGGCGATGAGCGGGTCGAACATGGGCATCTCTTTGGCATTCTGCCCCTGCTCGTGTTTGCGGAAGCCGAAGAGGTAGGTGCTGTTCGCCGGGCGGAACTGGTGGAAGAAAAGCTCGTTCTTTCGCACCACTGCGGGGAGGACGGCACGGGAGAAGCGCTTGTGGTTTTCCTTCCATGCGTCAAAGGCCGTGCGATCGGAAGGGATGTGGCGCGGCCAGCCGAGGAGCGTGCCGGCGTCATCGGCGAAGGCGGAGTAGCCCAGCTCGGAAAGGTGGATGCCATTGGGCGATAAATCTCCGACGGCGCCGGCGAGGGCCGCGGAATCCGCAGGAGTCATCTGCTTGCGCGGCACTTTTTCCCACGCATGGAAGATATCGACGAAGCGGGCAGAGCGCTCCTTCGCGAGCTCCTCGATGGCCTTCGTGTATTGCTCCAGCAACGCATTGTGCGGGGCCGGGTCGGGCAGCCCGGGCCGCACCGCGCGGAGGTCTTCGTGCCGGATGGGGCTGAGGAGGACGAAGCGAAGAGAATTATGAGGGATGAGTGATGAGGTATGAGGTGGAGCGCCCGCCGCGGCGGGAGCCTTTTTTTCATCACTCATACCTCCTACCTCATAACTCGCCTTGATCGCATCCATCAGTTCCCCCAGCTCCTTCTTGAATCGCGCGGCGCTCATCGGCTCTTCGCCGTAACGTTTCGGGTCGGGATTGAGGGTGATGTCGGCGCTGCGGTCGGTCATTTCCTGCAAGGACGCGGCCATGCCGAAGCCGAGGAAGACGACGGTGGGGCGGACCTTGGCGATGTCTTCCTTCAGCCGCTCGGTGCCCTTGTCCGGACCGTCGAAGCTGGCGCGGGACCAGCCGCGCGGGGTCTCGCCGCTCCACGAGAGATTGCGCACGGTGAAGTGCCGGTCGGGGAACTGCTCGTGCATCCGCGTCTCGAGGTAGCCGTAGGTGCCTTCGCGCTCGAGGAGGGTGTCGCCGAGGAAGAGGACGCGGTCGCCTTCCTTGATTTCAAAAGGCTCGGCGGCGCGTGCGAAGACGGAGACGGAAAGGACGATGGCGAGGGACAGAAACGAGCGCATGGTGGAAATGAGGGGACGGGATATTTCCCCTGAACCGGCGTGGACGCGAGTTTTTCTGCGCGGGGAAAAGGGAGAGTTGCCAGACGGCCGCGGGGACTGTCACGCTGGCCGGGCGATGAGCGAATCGACACCAGAAAATCAGGCCGAGGCGATCAAGCAGACGCTCTTTCGCGGAGAGAAGATTCAGGCGATCAAGATGTACTGCGAGCAGACGAAGGTCGGGCTCGCGGAGGCAAAGGCGGCGGTGGAAGAGCTGGAGGCCGAGCTGCGCAGGACGACGCCGGAGAGCTTCGCAAAGCCCGCTGCCAAAGGCGGCTGCGGGATGACGATCGTGGTGCTGTCGCTGGGGATCCTCGCGGCGATCCGGCTCTGGCATCATCTCACGTAATTCGGGCACTCCCCGGTACAAAAGTCAGCCCGCTCCCCACACCTGGGAGCGGGCTGTGTCGCACTGGCGGAGGTTCAACGCAACCAGTGTCGAAATCAGTGCGGACGTGCCTTCACCATGATAACTCAGCGATCAGTGGGAAAGACCCGTCCGCGGATGCGATCTAATGCGGCTGACCGAAGAGTGGCAAGCGGTGACGCCCCGCCCGATAAAGCGTTCAGGATTCCGCCTGACCCAACGCCTTCTCTCCCGTGATGAAACCTTCGCGCGCAATTTCCCAGCTATGGAAATCGTCCATCCGGGCATTACCGTGGAGCTTTCCCATGCGTGTTTCTTCACCCCCGGTCCATGCCGCGCTGCTGCTCCTGCTCCTCGCGGGAACGCCCGCCCCGGCCGCGCCGCTGAAGTTCAACCGCGACATCCGCCCGATCCTCTCGGACAAATGTTTTCACTGCCACGGCCCCGATCCGAAGAAGCGCGACTCGGGTCTGCGGCTCGACATCCGCGAGGAGGCGATCAAGGAGCGCGACGGAATCCATGCGATCGTGCCGGGGAAGCCCGCGGAGAGCGACGTGGTGGTGCGCATCACCAGCGATGACAAGGACGAGCAAATGCCGCCGCCGAAGTCGAAGCTCGGCAAGCTCAGCGCGGCGGAAGCGGCGACACTCAAGCAGTGGATCGCGGAAGGTGCGGAGTACGAGCAGCACTGGGCATTTTTGCCGCTCCAGCCGGTGGCCGCGCCAGACATCGATGTGCTCGTGGAAAAGGGGCTCGCCGAGCGGGGACTGAAACTGCAGCCGGAGGCGGACGCGAACACGCTGATCCGCCGCGTGAGCTTCGACCTCACCGGCCTGCCGCCGACACCGGCGGAGGTCGAGGCGTTCCTGGCGGAATGCGGAATTCGGAATGCGGAATTCGGAATCGGGGACTCCGGCCATTCCGCACTCCGCATTCCGCATTCCGCATTCGAGCACCTCATCGATCGCCTGCTCGCCTCGCCGCGGTACGGCGAACGCATGGCGGTCGATTGGCTCGATATTTCCCGCTACGCGGACAGCTACGGCTTCCAGGTGGATCGCGAGCGCGAGGTGTGGCCGTGGCGCGACTGGGTGATCCGCGCCTTCAACGAAAACCTCCCGTTCGACCAGTTTATCACCTGGCAGCTCGCCGGCGATCTGCTGCCGCACCCGACCGACGACCAGGTGCTGGCGACGGCCTTCAACCGCCTGCACCAGCAGGAAAGCGAGGGCGGCAGCGTGGAGGAGGAATACCGCGTGGAGTACGTCGCCGACCGCGTGCAGACCTTTGCGACGGCCTTCCTCGGGCTGACCTTTGAATGCGCGCGCTGCCACGATCACAAGTTCGACCCAATCACGCAGAAGGAGTACTACCAGTTCTTCTCGATGTTCCAGAACATCGACGAGGCCGGACTGTATTCCTTTTTCACCCCCTCCCCGCCCACCCCGACGCTGGCGCTCGCGGATGCGCCGGCGAAGGAGAAACTCGCAGCGCTGGAGACGAAAGTTGCCGGCGAGGAAAAGAAGCTCGCCTCCTTGCGCGAAGCGAAGCACGGCGCATTCGTCGCATGGCTCGCTGCCCGTCCCAGCGACGTGCCTGTCGCTGGCGAGATCGCGGCCTTTGGCTTTGAGGCGCTGGAAAAGAACAAGCTCGCGAACTGGATCGACGCGAAGCAGCCCGCGACGTTGAAGGGCGAAAACAAGCTGGCGCCGGGGCGGGTGGGGAACGCCGTGCAATTCACCGGCGACGATGCCGTGGATCTAACGGTGGGAAACTTCCACCGGAACGAACCGTTCAGCATTTCGCTCTGGCTCAAGACGCCGGACAAGAAGGACCGCGCGGTGGTCTTCCACCGCTCGAAG
>JANOAZ010000327.1:0-5644 GCA_031411395.1 Chthoniobacteraceae bacterium | reverse complement strand
ACCAGCCCTGTCGCAGATCAAAGGCATTGTCACCTTCAGCTCCAAGGAGGCCGGGAAAATCGGGCCGATCGGAATTGATCTCCCGCGAGTCCTGGCCCTGCACGTAGATTTTGAACCAATCGCAGGGTTTGACCAGCATGCCGATGCGGGCGCGTTGCAGAAACCAGTTGTCGTCAGTGAGCGCATTGACGGCGTCGTTGAAGTCAAAGTTGTTGTCGCGAATCTCCCAGCGGACACGTTCTTGGAAGTCGAAGACCAGAGCGCCCCCAAGAAAACTCAGGGGGTTGCTTTCCGGGGCCTTGTCGAGCATGGCTTTGCCGCCGGTTGACTTCGCATACGTCTCTCCCGCATGGATGGACATGAAGCCGCTGGTCAGGAGAACTGCCGCAAGCAGCGCTCCGCTTTTTTTGGGCGATAGGTTCTTGGGTTTGGTCATGTGGTGTGGGTCAGATTGCAGAGCGGAGCGGGTCCTCCGCGCGTAAGGGTGGTGGTGTCGATGGAGAGTATCCAGCCAGTGTTTGCGCGTCGCTCACAATGGTGGCGGCGAGTTCCGGGGAGGAAGAGGGTTCGATGGCCGCAGTCGCGGGCTGTTTCTTGTGCGCATGGATTTCGAGGAATTCGATGAGCCGTTCGCGGAGCTTGTAGTAATCCGGGTGCTCCATCACCGCCTTGCGCTCGCGCGGACGCGGAAACTTCACCTCGATCACATCACCGATCGCGGCCTCGGGTCCGTCGGTCATGCACATGATCCGGTCGGAAAGAAACAGAGCCTCATCCACATCGTGCGTGACCATCATGGCGGTGATTTTTTCGCGCCGCCAAAGCTGGATGAGCACCTCCTGCAACTCGTAGCGCGTGAGCGAATCGAGCATGCCAAACGGCTCGTCGAGCAGCAGCATCTTCGGGGAAAGCGCAAAGGCCCGCGCAATGCCGACACGCTGGCGCATGCCCTGCGAGAGCTCGCCGGGCCGCTTGTGCATTGAATCCGCGAGGCCCACGAGCGTGAGGTAATACTCCGCGATTTGCCGGCGTTCGACTTTGTCCGCGGTGTAAAAGACCTGGTTCACGCCGAGCATCACGTTCTCGAATGCCGTCATCCACGGCAGCAGCGACGGCGATTGAAAGACCACGCCGCGATCCGGGCCGGGGCCGGTGAGTTCCTTTCCCGCGAGAATGATGCCGCCGCCGGTGATCGACGTGAGCCCAGCGGCCATCATCAGCATCGTTGATTTGCCGCAGCCCGAGTGGCCGATGACGGTCACAAATTCCCCTTTGCGGAACTTGAAATTCAAATCTTTCACGATGACCGCCTCGCCCTTCGGCGATGGGTAGCTTTTCGTGAGTTGCGTGAGTTCCAGATAGGCGGAATCGCTCATTGGATGACCTCCACGGTTTCGATCTTCTGTTCCGAGCGCCGGCGCGGGCGGCGATTGCCAAAGAGCACGCGCGGTCGATTCAAGTCCTCGGGCAGGACATCCGGCAGCACGAGTTTCTTCGTGAGCGCGGTCTTGTGCTTGTCGTTGGACTTCAGGAGGTACTCGATCACTTCGTTGCGCGTGCGCTTGAACTCCGGGTTGTGGTTGATGTCCAGGCGGCTGCGCGGGCGCGGAATGTTCACCGGGATCGATGGGCCGAGCGTCGCGCGCGGCCCGCGGGTCAGCGGAATAACTCGGTCGGCGAGCAGGATCGCTTCGTCGGGATCGTTCGTGATGAGCACGATCGTCTTGTCGTCCTGCCGGCGGATGCTCGTGATTTCATCCTGCAGATTGGCGCGCGTCAGCGCATCGAGCGCGCTCAGCGGTTCGTCGAGGAGCAGCACCTGCGGCTCCATCGCGAGCGTCCGCGCCACGGCCACGCGCTGCCGCATTCCGCCGGAAAGTTCGCGCGGCAGCTTGTTCCGCGCAGGTGAGAGATTCACCATCTCGATGTACTTCTCCACGTGCGCGCGCCGCGCTTCCGCCTTCCATTGTGGGAAGACCTGATCCACGGCGAGCGCGATGTTTTCAAACACGGTGAGCCACGGGAGCAGGCTGTAGTTTTGGAACACAAGGCCGCGCTCCGGTCCTGGCCCGGTGATCGGCTTGCCGTCGAATGTCACGCTGCCCTTGTCAGGAAACGCGAGGCCGCTGAGCAGATTCACCAGCGTCGTCTTCCCCGCGCCGGAGAAGCCGACGATGGCGATGAACTCGCCGCGTTCGACCTCGAGGTTGATGTCCGCGAGAACGTCGGTCCGATCCCAGGCCGGACCGTAACTCTTGAATGCGCGGTCGATGTTTAGAAAAGACATGCGTCAGATGGACTTGAAACGCGATTCGACCACGGACATCAGGCGGTCGAGAACCAACCCGACGACACCGATGGTGAGGATGCAGAGGATGATGCGCGAGTAGCTGCCAGCGTTGTATTCCTGCCAGAGGAAGCCGCCGACGCCGGGGCGGCCCGTGAGCATTTCCACGGCGACGATGACCAGCCATGCGATGCCGAGTGACAGGCGAAAGCCGGTGAACATATACGGCAGCGTCGCGGGCAGCAGGACTTTGAAGAGCGTCTTGGCACGGGAGAGTTTCAGCACTCGCGCGACGTTCAAATAGTCGGTCGGCACGGCGCGCACACCGACGGCGGTATTCATCACCGTGGGCCACATCGCGCAGATCGCGATGGTGAAAAGCGCGGCTGCGTCCGACGCGCCGAAGGCCGTCTTCCCTGAGCCGTCGAGCAGTTTCACCGAGCTGAAGAGCACCAGCCCGAGTGGAAACCACGCGAGCGGCGAGACCGGTCGCAGCACCTGGATGATCGGATCGACCGCCTTCGCAAACGTCTTCGACAGTCCGAGGCAAAAGCCCAGAGGAGTGCCGAGAACCAGCGCGATGAAATAGCCCTGCGCAACCAGGACGAGCGAGAGTTTGGTGAACGCGAGGATGCCCTGATCCAGCTCGCCGCGCTTCGCGAACGGCTGCGCCACGTAAAGCTTGCTCGCCGTCCACGCCTCCGTCGGCGAAGGCAGATCGGGCGAGACGCCGACCTTCACGGTCTTCGTCACCGGATCGCCGAAGTCATCGACCGTTTGCGTTTTCACCACCTTCCCGGCGACCACCTGCCAAAGCAGCAGGAAGGCCACAAGGCCGATGCAAGGCAGCAGCAGACTGTCGAGATTGTAGCGCTTGATGAAGTCCATGGGTCAGCCTTTCAGTGACTTGACCGCGAAGCTCGCGGCGAACGCCTCGAGGTCGCCCTTTGGATCGAATTTTACGCCATCGAAGAACGTCTCCGGCGCATCGCTGGCACCGGCGTGCTTGAGGCCGATCTCCTTCATCGCCTCCTCGTAAATGTCCGGACGCTTCACTTCCTTCGCCACGCCCGCGTAGTCCGGCGCGCCCTCGGTGAAGCCCCAGCGGCGAAGCTGCGTGAGCCACCACTTGCAGTATTTGAGCTGCGGGTAGTTGCAGTTCCGGTCGCTGAAAATCATGTAGTCCGGGTCCTTGAGTTTGCGCCCGTCGCCCATGATGTATTTACCCTGCAAGCGGCCCAGGATGGTCTCCGGCGGGCAATTGATGTAGGTCGCCGCGCTGACGATCTTCGCCCCCTCTTCGCGGTTCGGCATGTTGTCGAGCCACACGCTCGCCTCGTGCAGCGCTTTGAGCACGGCCTTCACGGTCTTCGGGTTTTTGTCCGCAAATTCCGCAGTGAACGCGCAAACCTTTTCGGGGTGATCCTTCCACATCGCCTGCGTGGTGATCGCGGTGAAGCCGATCTCATCGGCGATCGCACGCGCATTCCACGGCTCGCCGACGCAGTAACCATCCATCTTGCCGACCTTCATGTTCGCGACCATCTGCGGCGGCGGGATGGTGATGAGCGAAATGTCTGCGCCCGCGCCCGCCGCATCGCCAGGATGAATGCCGCCGGCTGCGAGCCAGTAGCGGATCCACATCGCGTGCGTTCCCGGCGGGAAGGTCATCGCAAAGGTCATCGGTGAGCCGCTCGCCTTCGCCGCATCCGCCAGTGGCTTCAGCGCCTTCGGATCGGCTCCGACTTTGCCGGCGAGTTCCTTTTTCAAGGTGATCGCCTGTCCGTTGCGGTTGAGGATCCACGGCACGATCATCGGCTTCTTCGGCGAACCACCGAGGCCCATCGTACTCGCGATCGGCATGCCGAGGAGCATGTGTGTGGCCTGGATGTCGCCATTGCCCAGGGAGTCGCGGATCGCCGCCCAGCTCGCGCCCTTCGAGACGATCGAGTTGATGCCGTATTTTTTGAAGAGTCCCTTCTCGTGCGCGACGATGATCGAGGAACAATCCGTCAGCGCAATGATGCCGAGCTTGAGGTCCGCCGTCTCCGGTGCATCGCTGGCATAGCTCGAACCGACCCAGCCTTTCGGCAAGCCACCGAGCAGCGCGGCGAGGCCGGCGCCTTTCGTGGTTTTGCGGAGGAAGCTGCGACGGGAACAGGTGGATGTGGGTGTGGTCATGATGGGGTTGATTGGATCGGTCGCTGGCGGTGCTGCATTTTGCGCATCGCGGTCTTGAAAACGGGTGACGTGCGCCCAGTTAGCGTCCGACGTGCCAGTGGCCCTCAATCGCCGTTAGAAATGGTTTGCGACTTTTCGATCGAAATGATGAACGTGATTCATACATGTCCCAGCCACTCGATAGCAGACAGCTCCGCGCCTTCTCCGTCCTAGCGCGCACCGGCAGCTTCACGCGGACGGCACATGAACTTCACCTTTCCCAAAGCGCGATCAGCCACGCGATGAAGGCGCTCGAGACGGATATCGGATGTCGTCTTTTGGACAGGATGGGCAAAACGGTGGTGCTCACGCAGGCCGGCGAACAGCTCCTCGTGCGCGCCGGCAAGATTCTGGAGGAGATGGCGAGCGCCCGCTCCGAACTCGGCCGGCTCGGCAAATGGGGCACCAGCCGGCTCCGCATCGGCGCGAGCACCACGGCCTGCCAGTACGTGCTCCCATCCGTCCTGCGCGAGTTCAAACAGAGCTTCCCGCGATGCGCGATTTCGATCCAGCCCGGGGACACACCCGAGAACATCGCGGCGCTGCGCGCGCATCAGATCGACCTCGCGGTAAATCTCGAACCGGGTCGCGGAGAGTCGCTCGCTTTCCGGCCAATGTTCACGGACGAGTTGCAGTTCATCGTCAGCCCGGGCCATCCGTGGGGCCGCAGCGGCAAAGTCGTGCGGGAGGAAATCGGCCGCCAGCATTACATCCTCTACGACAAGACGAGCTACACTTCGAAGATGATCGAAGCCTACTTCCGGGCGGAGAAGATCGTGCTCCAGTCGCTGCTCGATCTCGGGAACATGGAAGCGATCAAGGAACTCGTGAAGCTCGGCCTCGGCATCAGCATCCTCGCCCCGTGGACCGCGCGGCCGGAGCTCGAGCAACGTTCGCTCATCGCGCTCCCGCTCGGCCGGCGCAAACTCCGGCGCCGCTGGGGCGTGCTGCACGCGACGGGCCGGCGGCTCAGCCTTGCGGAGGAGACGTTCGTGGGGCTGTGCGAGAGCGTGGCGGAGCGCCTGGGGTGAGTGACGGCGTGGCGGCGATCGGGCGTCCGCACCGCGACGATCCGGGAAGGGCCAATTTCAGGAGCGCCAATCTCCCGATTGGCCGGGCAGTCAGTGCCAATCGGGA
>JANOAZ010000326.1:0-3845 GCA_031411395.1 Chthoniobacteraceae bacterium | reverse complement strand
GAGTTATAGGGAGTGGGAAATTCGGCCGCTTGCACGGTCAGCGCGAGCAGAGCGGAGGGGAGGAGGATTTTCATGGAAGGAGGATGAGCAGTAGAGCCATGCGGGCGGGCGTCTGGCAACTGCGACCGCGGGAACGAGCTTGCCTCGCCGGCAACGATTCGCCTTACTCCCGCGCTCTCCCTCGACCATGCACCCGCTCCGCATTTCTCGTTTCGCCCGGTTCGGTTTTCGCATGGTCCACGGGGCTCTCCCCGCACTGATCTTCTGCGCTGGCCCGCTCGCCTCGGCAGGTCCATGGAGTTCCGAGCCGCAGCCGCTCGTTCACGACAACGGCGTGCCGAGGCAGAAGCGCGTCGTGGGATGGAACCGCTTCTCGCCGATCCTCGCCGATGCCGGTTCGCCGCTCGGGTGGGATCAAAGCCACCGAATCCTTTGGTTCATCAATCGCGGCAGCCTCCACGCGGCGTTTTGGACCGGGAAGACTTTCCTCCCGCGCGACGTGGGCCTCGTCGCTCCGAAGCCCGCCGGCGGCCTCGCGGTCGATCCCGGGTTGCATTTCGTCTTCTGCCTCGATGCCGGAGGCAATCCGCAGTGGATCCATCGCTACGGCGTGAAATGGATCGTCACCCCGATGGGCGGCGGGCCGGTCGCGCGATTGCTCGGCGTCGATTCGCTGCGGCACCGGCTCTTTGCCTACGATGCCGAGGCCCGCGGCATCCGCCTTTATCTCTACGACGCAAAGGCGAAAACGTGGACATCCTCTATCATCGCGGACGGACTCGGAGCGGCCGGCGACATGGGCGCGTTCGATGTCACCGCGCAGACGCTCTACTCCACGCACGCCGACGTTGAAGCCACGGTCGCGCGGCATCCGTCCGCGCAGGCCATCGGCGATCCCACCGGACTCGGCGCGCTCGATCCGTGGCCGCTCGTCGCCACCGCGTGGGACGGCACGGCGTGGACCTCGCGCGTGCTCGACGAAACCGGCGTCCCGCAGCAACCGGCCGTGCGCGCCACCGACCATCGCGTCTTTTTCGCGAAGCGCGAAGGCACCCGGCTCGTCCACTTCTACCAGCCTGCGACCGCGTCAGCGCCGGACTCGTTCGGGCAAAACGACGGCTGGTCCGGCCAGGATACGTGGGAGGATAATGACAGCTACCGGATCGTTGCGCCGACGTACCCAGGTGGTTGGGGGGGCTGGTCGTCTTCCGGGAGCGTCACGATCACTTGGGGAAATTGGGGCAGCCCACAGATTCTTTTTGGAGGATATGATGTCGCCCTGAAAGGACCGATCACCGCGGTGCCTTACTACGCACCGGTGTGGAACGATGTGGCGCTCCCGGATCGCCTCACGAGCTTCCGCGCGGTGATCAATCCGAAGCAGTCGCGGCTCGTGCAGCATCGGGAAATTTTCAGGGGCGAAATCGCGCGCGAACAGACTGGGTTGAAAGTGGCCGGCTACCTTTATCGCGATGCGAATGGCGTGTTCGCCACCGAGGTTGCCTCTTCCGAAGCGGCCGTGACTTACCCCCACGTTCTCACGCTCGGGCAAAGCCAGCTTCATCCGCCGCTCGGCGCAACCTTCGATCCAGCGAACCCACCCGCGAGCCATGCGCTGCTCGCTGCGGCTGACGGATTCTTTTACGCCAAGCAGGCGAGCGTCGTCATCCACCCGACTTTCCCCGGGCTCGCAAAATCGAACTTCAAGCTGGCCGACTTCACCCTCGCAGCCGACACGGCGCTCCTGCCGCCGCAGTTGCGCGGGCCGAGTGCGGTGCACCTGCGGACGTTCGGACACCGCTTTGCTTCCACCGAGATCGATCAGCCGGGTGGCAGGTACCGGAGCTATTTGAAATACGGGACCCAGTATTCCGTGCCCTCGGGAGTCGCGGTGGACGGCGCGACCGGCGTCACCTTTTACACCCAGGCGCCACCGCCGGACCCGAATTCGAATACCGAAGTCGTCTCATCGAACGGCCTCCTTTCCGGCGCCATTATCAGCCACGTCGGGAGCACTTCGCCACCGCCCACACCGCAGTTCACCGGCCCGCGCGCGGAATCCGACGTGAAGCATCCCCGCCCGCCCACCCCGCAGGTGTGGATCGTGATGGTGTATTAACGCGCGTATCAGCAGGTGAGAGGACGCGCTCGGAGGAACGAACTGGCGCGCCGCGCCCCATCCAACCAATGTCATCCTGACTTGCCGAAGGATCTCTCGCATCCGAGGGCGGAGGTGGAGCGGAGTTCGCGCCGCCCGCAGAGATCAGAAATTCTTCGTTCCTCAGAATGACGGCTTTTTCGATTGCGCCACGCTTCGCGCGGCGGCCACTCACACGACGAACAACTCCACGAACTCCCGCACCGGCGCGGCGTGCAAACGCGCGGGATCGGCGCAGAGCGCGAGGATCTCGTCCGCTGCCGCGGGAAGGTGGCTGCGCAGGGCCTGCTCGAACTTCGCGCAAAGCACGGGCACCCCATCGCGGCGGCGGCGGCGGTGGCCGATGGGATACTCGACCGCCACGCGTTCGGTCGCGGTGCCGTCGCGGAAGAAGACCTGCACGGCATTGCCAATCGAACGCTTCGACGGGTCCAAATAGTCGCGGGTGTAGTCCGCATTCTCCACGACCTCCATCTTCGCGCGCAGCGCATCGATCCGCGGATCGGTCGCCACGGCGTCTTCATAATCTTCCGCGGTGAGCGCGCCTTTGAGCAGTGGCACGGCGACCATGTATTGGAGGCAGTGATCGCGGTCGGCGGGATTCGCGAGCGGCCCCGTTTTGTCGATGATGCGTTTGCCGCTCTCCTGCGTCTCGATGACGATGCGCTCGACCTCATCGAGCCGCGGAGCGACCCACGGATGCAGCGTGATCGCGGCTTCGACGGCGGTCTGCGCGTGGAACTCCGCGGGAAAGGAAATCTTAAAGAGCACGTGCTCCATCACGTAGCTGCCGAAGGCTTGCGCGGGAATGGTGATGGGCTTGCCGCGGAAGAGCACGTCGTGGAATCCCCAGCCCGTCGCGGTCAACGCGCTCGGGTATCCCATTTCACCGCGCAGGGCGAAGAGCGCATGCCGCACCGCCCGGCTCGTGGCGTCGCCCGCGGCCCAGCTTTTCCGTGACCCGGTGTTCGGCGCGTGGCGGTAAGTGCGCAGCGCGCCGCCATCGAGGAAGGCGTTGGAAAGCGCATCGACGATTTGATCCCGCGTGCCTCCGAGCAGGCGCGTGACCACGGCAGTGGAGGCGATCCGCACGAGCAGCACGTGATCGAGGCCCACGCGGTTGAAGGCGTTCTCCAGCGCGAGAACGCCCTGGATTTCATGCGCCTGGATCATCGCGACCAGCACGTCGCGCATCGTGAGCGGTTGCCCGCCACGGCTGAGATAGTCCGCGACCGCAAGGATGCCGCCGAGATTGTCCGACGGATGGCCCCACTCCGCCGCGAGCCAGGTGTCGTTGAAGTCCAGCCAGCGCACCATCGCGCCGATGTTGAACGCGGCCTGCACGGGCTCGAGTTCGTGGCTGGTGCCGGGCACGCGCGCGCCGCGGCCGGGGAGCGTCGCGCCAGGCACGATCGGGCCGAGGAGCTTGGTGCAAGCCGGGTAGGCGAGCGCGAGCAAGCCGCAGCCGAGCGTGTCCATGAGACACAGCCGGGCGGTGTCGAAGGCCTCGGCACTGGTGATGCGATCGGTCGCGAGCGTGTAGTCGGCGATCTGCTGGAGGAGCGCGTCGGGTTCGGGGCGCGCGGCACTGGTTGGGTCGAAGTGGGACATGGGAAGGGATCATCGTGGCGGGCTTAGCCGGGAGCGCCAATCTCCCGATTGGCCTTCGCCCGGTGCCCATCGGGAG
>JANOAZ010000325.1:0-22245 GCA_031411395.1 Chthoniobacteraceae bacterium | reverse complement strand
GGAGCAGATGGATTTGTCGAAACTCAGCGAACTCTCCAGGGACGCCATGGAGGCCGCGATGGATTCGCTCCAACTCAGTCAGGAGGAACTCGACCAACTCGCGCAGTCGCTCAAAGACGGACACCAGCTCGAAGAGGCGCTGAAGAATCTCCAGATGGCGCGACTCCTCGCCGGCGAAGGCAAACTCGACGGCTCGGAATCAAAGGATTTGCAGGGCATGAGCGCCTACGCCGCGCTCTTCGAGGAGAAGATGGGCGGCGCCGGCGCGAGTCCCGGTCTCAGCGAACAATCGGGGCTCGGATCGGGCCAGGGCACGGGCGCGAAACGACCGGAGGACGAGAGCACGAGCAGCGCATTCAAGACGGAAAAATCCACGGGGCAAATCTCCGGCGGGAAGATGCTCCTCGAATGGAAATCGAAGGAGGTGGGCGAAACGGGAGCTCGCAGCGAAGACTACCGCGCCGCCCTCCAGCAGGTGCAGCAGGGCGTGGCCGAGGCCATCCAGCAGGAGCAGGTGCCGCCCGGCTATCACGACGCGATCAAGCGTTACTTCGATTCGCTGCCGGCGAAGAAATGATCGTTGGATCCTCCTGCCCATGCCGCGCCTTCGATTTGTCATCGTTCCTATCTTCAGCTTCTGCATGGTCGTCTATCTCCTCGGGCGGTGGGCCACGAGTGATAGCCCGCTGATCGTTTATTGCGCGCACGATGCGATCCATGCGGAGAAAGTGCTGCGGGATTTTGAAAAACGCACTGGCATTCGAGTCGCCATCCGCTTCGACACGGAAGCCACGAAGTCCCTCGGCCTCGTCGAACTCCTCGTCCGCGAAAAAGATGCGCCGCGCTGCGATGTCTTCTGGAACAACGAACTCCTCGGCACGCTGGACCTCGCGGAACGGGGAATCCTGGAGCCGTACCAGGGCGCCGGATTCGCCCGCATGCCGACGGCATTCAAGGACTCCGCAGGCCGCTGGGTGGGCTTCGCCGCGCGGCTACGCGTCCTCATCTGCCGCGATGGGGTGGCCGACGCGGAGCCAGCCGTCCGGCTGAACCGAGGCGTCCTTGCTTTGCCCGACGCATCACGAATGGCCATTGCCAAGCCTCTCTATGGCACCACCCTCACGCACTACAGCGTGTTGTGGTACACGTGGGGCGGTGCCCGGCTCCAGGCCTGGCACCGGGACTGGCGGCAGCGAGGCGTCCGCGAACTGAATGGCAACGCCGCCGTGAAAGACGCGGTCGCGGGGGGCGTCTGTGACTTCGGTTTCACCGACACCGACGACTTCTTCGACGCGAAGGACGCGGGGAAACCCGTCGCGATGCTGCCCGTGCGACTCGAAAACGGCGCGACCATCTGCATCCCGAATACCGTGGCGATCATCCACGGCACGAAGCGCGTGGCGGAGGCGCGGAAGCTCGTCGATTTCCTGCTCAGCGAGGACACGGAACTCGCGCTGGCCAACTCGAAATCGCGCCAGGTCCCGCTCGGGCCGGTGCCCGCCGAACGGCTTCCCGCCGAGGTTCGCGAGCTGGTGGAGTGGGCGAAGGAGGGCGTCGATCTCACGCCGCTCGGTCCCGCGCGGGCAGCGTGCCTCGCGTGGTTGAAAGCGGAGTATCTGCGGTGAGCATCGGCGCGCAGACCGCAGCGGCGCTGGCTCGCGCGCTCCTCATCGGCACAGCCGCGCTCGCGGTGTCGGGACCGCTGAGCCCATGGCTCGCCGCCCGCCGCGGCCGGGCGCAGTCGCTCGCCTGGGCGCTGTTGCTCGCGCCATTTTTCACTCCCTCGCTGCTCATCAGCTACGCATTTTCGAAGATCGCGCTCGCGCTCGTCGTGTCGCCCTGGAGCCACGAAACGCTCTACATCGGAGTGCTCGCGCTGAAGCTCATTCCGGTGGCGGTGCTCGTCCGGCTTCTCATCCCGCCGCCCCTCTCGGCGGAGGCGTGGCACATTCATCGAATGCTCGCCGCAGCTTCATGGATGCAGCGCGCCAGATTCACCGCCCGCGGCGCGGGCGCGGGACCGTGGATCGCCGGCGGAGTCGTTTTCGTGCTCGCGTTCTCCGACTTCGAACTGGCCTCGCTCTGGAGCATCCGCACCTGGACCGTGGCCCTCTTCGACGCCCAGACCGGCGGGCTCGCCCTTCCCGAAACACTTCGCCTCGCCGCATGGCCGCTGGCCGTCGAGCTTGTCCTCCTCGCGTTCATCTTCCGCTTCGCGGTCCGCGTCCATCGCACATCCCTCGGGGGCCGCGCTCCGTCGCATCCGGCACGGGAGGCAAACGCCGCCGCCGCTCCAGCCGCAATCGTCCCGTGGTTTTACCTCGCCTGCTCCGCGGCACTCGCCTGCTTTCTGCCGCTCACCATCGTTACCATCCAGGCCGCTGCCGGTTTCCGCGTGCTGGCGGAGAATTTCGTCCTCGGCAGCGAACTCGGCGCGAGCGCGCTCTTCGCGGTCGGCGCGGCAATCGCTGCCGACTTTTTGGCCCGGCTCGGACGCACCCGGCCAATCTCCGCATTCCCCCTCGGAGTGCCGGGCCTGATGGGCGCGCTGGTCGTTTCGCTTCTCACCCTGGCCCTCTTTCAGACACCGCCGCTCCGCCCCGCCTACGACACGCCGCTCCCGCTCCTGCTCGCGCTCACCATCCTCCTCCTCCCTCTGGCGCTCCTGCTCGGCGTCCTGCGAGCAGCGCCCTCGCCCGCCATGCACCTTGCCCATCGCCTCCGCAGCCGACGGCTCTTGTGGGAAATGCGAACGCGCCCGCACGCCGCCGCGCTCGGCCTCTTGTTCTGCTGCGCCTGGTTCGATTTCACCGCCTCCTCGATCCTCGCGCCCGTGGGCCTCACCCCCATCCTCGTCCGCCTGCATAATCTCGCCCACTACGGACAGACCGCGGTGCTCTCCGCGATGATGCTCGCCGCCTTCGCGGTGCCGGTGCTGTCCCTGCTGCTCGCGGGTGTATTGGCACGGTTGATCGCGGCGGGAAGGTAGCTCGGTGCTTGTGGCCTCGGGAAAACTTGTCGCCTGTCCACGCCGGGTGCTTATTCTCCCGAGCATGGCTCTGCCCGTCAAAACCCGACCGATGACGCCCGAGGAGTATCTGCGCATCGAACGCGAAGCGCTCGAGAAGAGCGAATACTTCGGCGGCGAGATGTTTGCCATGGCTGGGGGGAAACCTCGGCACAGCCTCATCGGCAGCAAGGTTCTGATCGCATTTGGAAAACGCCTCGAAGGCCGTCGCTGCACGCCCTACAACAGTGACCTTCGCATCGGCATTCCCGGCGAAGACCTCTACACCTATCCAGACGTCTCGGTCTTCTGCGAGCCGATGACCTTCATCCCCGGCACCGACGATACGGCCACGAACCCGACCCTCATCGTCGAAGTCCTCTCCAAGACCACCGAGGCCTACGACCGGGGTCGAAAGTTCGAGTCGTATCGAAAGCTGGCGAGCCTGCGGGAATACCTGCTCGTCTCGCAGGACGCGCCGCTCATCGAGCGTTTCACGCGCGAAGGCGACGACCGCTGGGTGCTCACCACCGCGCGCGGGCTGGATGCGGTGCTGCCGCTCGACTTCATCGAGGCTGAGCTGCCGCTGGCCGAGGTCTATGACAAGGTGGACTTCACCACCCCGGAGACGCCGCCCGCGGCGGGCGCACAGGCTTGAGTCTGCCGGACACGCGTCATCTTGTCTGAACGCTCCGGCGAGGCACCCCCAACGCATGCCCGCTGATCCACTCTGGCAACTCGACGCCATCTCGCTCGGCCCGGCGCGCCTGCGCGAGGTCTCGCTCACGATCCAGCGCGGAGTCACCGCCGTCATCGGCTGGTCGGGTGCGGGCAAGACTTCGCTGCTCAATGTGCTCGCGGGTTTTGAGAAACCCGAGCGCGGCGGAATCACCGGCGGGCCGCGCGTGGCGTGGGTGCCGCAGAATGGCGGGCTGTGGCCGCATTGCACGGCGCGCGAGCATCTCGAGATCGCGCGGCCCTCGGCGGGGGGAATCGACGAGCTGCTCGCCGCATTCGATCTCGCGGAAAAAGCACACGCGCATCCGCACGAACTTTCCGAGGGCGAGCAATCGCGGCTCGCCGTGGCGCGGGCGCTGGCCGCGGAGGCGGAGGTGCTGGTGATGGATGAACCGCTGGTGCACGTCGATCCGGCGCGCGCGGGGAAATACTGGCGCGTGATTCGCGAACACATCGCCCGATCGGGCGCGTCGCTCGTCTTCGCCACTCACCAACCGGAGGCGGCGCTCGGGGAGGCCGAGCATGCGATCTGCCTGCGCGGAGGGCGGGTGCTGCACACCGGACCCGTCGGCCAGCTTTACGCCGAGCCGCCGAGCGTGGAGCTGATGAGCTTTCTCGGTCCGGGCAATTGGTTCACGCCACCGGAAGCGCAGGAGTGGCTTGGGATCGAGATCGCCGCGGCGCGGTGCTTTCGGCCCGAGCATCTCATGATCGAGGAAGGAGGCGCGTTCACGGTCGAGTCGGCGCGATTCCGCGGGGCGTTCGCGGAGGTGGAATTGAGCGCGGGGAACGGAGGCGAAAGGCGCCACTTTTTTCACCGGCCGCGCAGACCGTCGCTGGCGCTGGGGATGAGTGCGGTGATCCGGGTCGATCGGCCATGATGGCGTTCGGTCCTCGGACGCGACGGAGCGCGTCCCTCCATCTCGCGATGCTCGTTTTGACGCTCGCGGGTTGCTCCCGCTCACCGGTGCCGTCGCCGCTCTCCGTGCGGGAATGGCGCTCGTGGTCGTTGCCGCCGGACGGTGCATCGATCCCGACTCCGCGGAGCGTGGCGACCGGATTGCGCGACGAGATCGTGGTGCTCGATACCGCGGGGCGCGTGCTCATTTACACCGCCGAGGGCGCGCTGCTGCGACAGTGGAAGATGCTCGATGTGAGCGTCGGCAAGCCGGAGGGAATCGTGGTGCTGAGAGATGGGCGCATCGTGGTTTGCGACACGCACTATCACCGGCTGGTGTGGTTCGATGCGGAAGGACGCGTGCTCCAGACGCGCGGGCAGAAAGGCGTGCAGCCGGGCGAGTTCATCTACCCCGTGGGCATCACCAAGGACGCGGAGGAAAATCTCTACGTCTGCGAATACGGCGGGCATGACCGAGTGCAGAAGTTCACCCGCGAAGGCGCATGGTTGCTCGAGTGCGGGAGCTTCGGGACGCAGGCGGGGCAGTTCCAGCGGCCTTCGGGCCTGGCGTGGCATGCGGGGAAAATTTACGTCACCGACGCGGTGAACAACCGTGTGCTCGTCTTCACCGACGCGGGAAAATTCGAGGGCCTGCTCGGACAGCCGCCCCTCGCCTTCGACCTGCCGTATGACATCGCAATCGGCGGCGACGGGTTTCTTTACATCATCGAGTACGGCGCGGGCCGGCTCTCGCGAGTGAGCGTCGATGGCCGGTTGCTCGGGCAATACGGGCGCACCGGTGGTGGCGAGGGCGAGTTCGCCACGCCGTGGGGCCTCACCGTCGATTCGCAAATGCGCGTGCGCATCGCCGACACAAAGAACCGCCGCATCGTGACCCTCCGCCTGTAGCAGCCGACGTAAGGAGGCTCTGATTTTTCCGATGCAAAACAACGTGAGAGCCTCCTTACGTCGGCTGCTACGCTCGTTCGTCCCGCCGGCACGCAAGCCGGTCACCCTCGCGAGCGTGGCGCCGCTCGCCGGGTTTTTGGTCGTGTTCGCCGTGACGTGCGCGTGGTGCGAATGGCGCGGCGTGCTCCGCTTCACACGGCCCGCGGCCTTCTGGCTGATCGCGGTCGCGCCGTGGATCTGGTGGCTGCATCACGCCGGCGGGGCGAGCCTGGGGAAAGGTCGCGCGCTCGCCGCGTTGCTCGTGCGGCAGGTCCTTGCGGGGCTTTTCGTGATGGCGCTCGCCGAGCCGCGCGCGGTGCGGCGCAGTGAGGTGCTGAGCGTGGTCTATGCGCTCGATGTGTCGGATTCCATGGGAGAAAAAGTGAGCGACCAGGCGCTCTCGTGGGTGCTGCAAACGGTGACGCGCAAGCCGCAGAAGGACGAAGCCGGGCTGGTCATCTTCGGCCGCGACTCGGCGGTGGAACTGCCGCCGCGGCAGACATTCCCCTTCGAGGCGATCAACTCGCGCGTACCTCGCGACGGTTCGAATCTGGCCAAGGCGCTCGGCGTCGCCGCGGCGGTGCTGCCGGAACAAAACCAGGGCCGCATCGTACTCCTCTCCGACGGCAACGAAACCGAGGGCAGCGTGACCGCGCAACTCGACGAACTGAAAGCGCGCGGCATCGCCGTGGATGTGCTGCCGGTCGGCTTCGATTTCCAAAAGGAAGTGTGGCTGGAACGCCTGGATCTGCCGCGCGTGGTGAAGGTGGGTGAAACCTACGAAGCCACCGTGCTGCTCAACTCCCTGCAACCCGGCACGGGCAAACTCGCGCTCCAGGAAAACGGGAAAGCGATCTTTGAAAAGCAGGTCGAGTTCGAAGCAGGCAAAACGCGCTTCACGATGCCGCTCCATCTGCGCGAGCCGGGCTTTTACGAATACGCCGCCACCATTCAGCCGCCGCCCGGCGAGGACGGCTGGGCGGAAAACAACCTCGCGCTCGGCGACCTCTTTCTCCGCGGCGAAGGCCAGGTGCTCGTCGTCACCGACCCGCAATCGGACGTGCGCGACATCGAGCCGTTCACCGATGCGCTCAAGGCCGCGCAGCGCGTGGTGAAGACGCAAATGGCCTACGAATTTCCGCGCGATGCCGTGTCTTTGCTGCCCTACGACCTCGTCATTTTCCCGAACGCTCCCGCCGAGGCTTTCGATCCCGTGCAGCTCCAGGCCTTGCGCGACGCGGTGTTCAACGGCGGCACCGGCTTCCTCATGCTCGGCGGGCCGCAGAGCTTCGGCCCCGGCGGCTATCACGGCAGCGCGGTCGAGGAAGCGCTGCCGGTGACCATGGACGTGTCGCAAAAGAAGATCCTGCCGAAGGGCGCGCTCGCGGTCATCCTGCACACCTGTGAATTCGCCGAAGGCAACACCTGGGCGAAGCGCATCGCCAAGGAAGCGATCCGCGTGCTCGGCGCGCAGGACGAGGTGGGGCTGATCGCCTTCACTTGGGGAAATGGGAACAACGACGGTTACAATTGGGTCTTCCCGCTCACCCCGGCGGGCGAATACGAAAAGCTCGTGCCGCTGATCAACGCCGCGGAGCCGGGCGACATGCCGGACTTCAACACGCCGATGCAGATGGGCCTCGCCGGCCTCCAGAAAAGCGACGCGGCGCTCAAACACATGATCGTGATCAGTGATGGCGATCCTTCGCCGCCCACGCCCGCGCTCGTCCAGCAATTCGTCGCGGCGAAAGTGAGCGTCTCGATGGTCGCGATCAATCCCCACGGCGGGCAGGACCAGAGCATCATGCAGTCGATCGCGCAGACCACCGGCGGCCGTTACTACTTTCCGCAGGATCCCTCGCAGCTCCCGAGCATCTTCATCAAGGAAGCGAAGACGCTGAAGCGCTCGATGCTGCAAAACAAAGTCTTCACCCCCGAGGTGCAGATCCCGTCGCCGGTCCTGAAAGGCATCGACGCCATCCCCCCGCTGCGCGGCTACGTCCTCACCACCGTGAAGCCGCGCGCGACGACCATCCTGCGCACGCCGCCCGACAAGGCCGAGCCCGACCAGCTCGACCCCGTGCTCGCGACGTGGCGCTTCGGCCTCGGCGTGACCGCCGCGTGGACCAGCGACCTCGGCCCGGCGTGGGCGCAGGACTGGCTCGCGTGGGAAAAGTACCGGCCTTTCGTGAAGCAGCTCGCGATCGAACTTTCCCGCGTCGAGACGAAGACCGATCTGCGGATCAACGCGTTCGCCGCGGACAATTCCGGCGCGATCACCGTCGAGGATTTTGCGAAGGAGGAAGCCTTCCTCCAGGTCGAGGCGCGCGTCGCCGGGCCGCGCGGCGAGAGCGTCACCGTGCCGCTGCGACAGATCGGGCCGCGGCGCTACCAGGGCAGTTTTCCACTCTGGGGAAAAGGGCGCTATCAAGTCATCGCCGCCGCCGCCGGACGCGCCGGCGCCGCCGAACCCGAGCAAGTCATGGGCGGTTTCGCCGTCCCGTATTCGCCCGAGTATTTGAAATTCCGCAGCGACCCGCGCGTGCTCCAGGAGATCGCCCGCAAGACCGGAGGCCGCGTCCTTTCCGCCACCGACCTCGACCTCTTCCACCCTGCCCGCCACCCGCGCGAAAGCAGCTCCCCGGTGATCGACTGGTTCCTCATCCTCCTCGCCTGCCTCGTCCCACTCGACGTCGCCATCCGCCGCGTGCAGCTCGACTGGAGCTTGATTCGCGGCTGGTTCACCCGCCGCTCGCGTGAGGCATCCACAGAAACCATGGACGCCCTGCTGCAGCGCAAACAGCAGGTTGGCACGACGCTCGCCCCGCCGCGCTGGGAGCGCCTCGCGGCGCCGTCGACTGCGCCGCCGCCGGAGTCCGCACCTGCGCCGCCGCCCGCGGCGCCGGCGCCGACGGATGCGGCGCGATCGACGACCGAAAGCCTGCTCGCGCGGAAACGGAAGCGAGGCGCGGACGACTCAAAGGGAGATGCGCCCGACCCCTGACCGCCTACGCGCTCTGCCGGATGCTTTTTCCGTCCACTTCGCGCAGCACATCGCCCTTGGAGTTCCGCTCGACGATGCTCCAGACATGGGTGCCGGCATCCGCGAACGTGGATTTTGTGACCACGGAATCTCCGGAGCCGTCCAACTGATCGGTCCAGGTCATCGTGCGGGTGGCCTTGTCCCACAGGCCCTGATTATGAACCACTGAGCCAATCGCCAGGAACGACCAACTCAGGTAGCGCGCGGCTTTTGCATCGAATGTCGAAATCGTGATTCCGCTCGCCTTGGGGGAATCCGCGATGCCTTCGGTGGACCAACATTGGCGGAGAAAACGCCCATCGAGAATCCACTCGGCGACCTCGGTGCGCTTGAGATCGGGTTTCCCGGTGATTTCACCCACCCATCTCCCCGAATAGTGGTCGAGAGCCTGAAGCTCCGCGATCCCCGGATCAGGACCGGCGGCGATTCCTTCCGCCGTGCTGAGTTGGGAAATGAATGCTTCGGCCGGGATGGAGACGGTGACGGTGACGGGCTTCATTGCCGTGAAAACGCAGTGCGCCAGGCGGTTTCACGAACTGGGGATGATAGCTCAGTCTTCTTCATCGTCGTCGTCGTCATCGTCGGGATTGACCTTGGTGGTCACGGTCGTCGTCGTGATCCTGACGACGCGGAAGGGAACTCGGGTCGCGACTTCCTGTTTTTTTGCCGACTCGAAACGAAAGGCCGGCGGTTCTGGCTTCCGCGCTTTCGCCTTCACCGTGACCGGCTTGGGCTTTTGCTTCTTTTCCACGGTGACGGTTTTCACGTTCAGCGATTCCGCCGGGGTTTTCGGTTTTGCTTCGATGGTTTGAGTATGCGAGACCGGGTTTCCGGATTCCATCCGCGCCAGGAACTGGCGATCCGATTCCTTAATGGAGGCTGCCGGAGCGGTGACGGCCGCTTCTTGAGCGCAGACGATCGCGGTTCCACCCGTCGAAAACAGGAGGCCGGCGAAGAGGAGAGCGGTGAGCGTTTTCATATGGGTCGAGAAGTGAATGGCAAGGGCCGTGGTCACACGGTCAACCGGAGATTCGGAAGTGCTCCGCACATCGGTTGCTTCGCGCTTCCGAATGTTCGTGTCGGGCGCCCGCCGACTTGCTAAGAGGATTTACCGGAAGTCCTTTGGCGCGCAGCGCCGCATCCAAACAATGTCATTCTGAGCTTGCGAAGAACCTCTGATATCCGTGGGCAGAGGTGGTGCGGAGCGAGTGTCGCGGGAGAAA
Organism: Chthoniobacteraceae bacterium; assembly: GCA_031411395.1. Taxonomy (GTDB): domain Bacteria; phylum Verrucomicrobiota; class Verrucomicrobiia; order Chthoniobacterales; family Chthoniobacteraceae; genus Chthoniobacter. The sequence goes on along the minus strand of JANOAZ010000325.1, from coordinate 12,388 downwards.
TTCCGCACCGCCGCTGCCCACGGATATCAGTGATCCTTCGCAAGCTCAGGAAGACGGTTTTTCGATGAACGCCACGCGCCAGTGGGGTCGTCCCGCACCCCTCGCCAACTTTCGGTGCACCCTCTAAAAAAACTGCCCCCCACCCCGCGAACGCCATGAATCCACACGACCCCACCTCGGCAGGAAACGATCCCCTTTCCTCCGAAATTTCGCCAGGCCCCCTCACGCGCCGATCATTTCTCAAGCGCAGCGTCGCTGCGACACTCGCCGCAGGCGGTGCAACCATCGGCGGCGGCGTGCTCGACAGCACCGAATCACTCGCTGCGGAAGTGGCCCCGCACAGCCGGCTGGCGCGCGCCAGTCTCGCTTATCGCCTTCGTTGCAAAGCGGCGCTCAATCAATGGCGTGTGAAGCCCGCGCTGCACCCGACCAACGGCGACGAGCAGCTCTACGCGAATCACGTGGGCAACTTCAGCAAAGGGCTTCCGCACAACGCCATCGGCGAGGTCGATGCGGACGCTTACAACGCGTGGCTGCGCGCACTGAAAAAGGGCCGGCCCGAGGATTTTGAGGCGATCCCGATGGGCGCTTCCTCGCCGAGCTTGCAGCGGAAGCTGGTGAACCCGCAGGCCGCGCTCGCCTACGATCTCGAGGGCGCGGATTCGCACGCGCTCGGGATGCCGGCGGCTCCGGCGATCGCGAGCAGGGAGGCCGCGGGCGAGATGGTGGAGAACTACTGGATGGCGCTCGCGCGCGACGTTCCGTTTGCGGAATACGGGACGAACGCCATCACCCTCGGCGCGGCGCAGGATCTCACGCGGCTCCAGGATTTCCGCGGACCGAAGATCGCCCTGCAAGTCACGCCGCAGACGCTCTTCCGCGACATCCTGCCAGGCGCGACGACCGGCCCTTACATCTCGCAATTCCTCCTCCTTCCGGTGCCATTCGGCGCGAATTACATCGAGCAGCAGATGCGCACCACCGCGCCGGGCGTGGACTACATGACGAACTTCTCCGAGTGGCTGAATATCCAGCGCGGCGAACTCCCGGCGCAGGCGCAACAGTACGACTCGCAACGCCGCTACATCCGCAATGGGCGCGACCTCGGCCAGTGGGTCCACATCGACGTGCTCTTCCAGGCTTACTTTCACGCCATGCTCATCATGCTCGCAGGGCCGGACGCGGACGACGCCGACAGCGGCGGCCTCGGCGTGCCCTTCGACGCGGGCAATCCCTACAGCACTTCGTCAAACCAGGACGGCTTTGGCACCTTCGGTGGACCGCACATTGCCACGCTCATGTGCGAAATCTCGACGCGGGCGCTCAAGGCAGCGTGGTTTCAGAAATGGTGCGTGCATCGCCGGCTGCGCCCGGAGGCCTACGCGGGCCTCGTGCACAATCGCCTGCGCGGCGTCGCCGCGTATCCGCTCGCGTTGGATGAAATCACCGCCTCTCCCGCGCTCAGCATGCTCGCCGGCAAACACGGCAGCTACCTGCTGCCGATGGCCTTCCCGGAAGGCTCGCCGCTGCATCCCTCCTACGCCGCGGGCCACGCCACCGTCGCCGGCGCGTGCGTCACGATCCTCAAGGCGTGGTTCGACGAGTCCCACGTGATCCCCAATCCCGTCGTCGCCTCCACCGACGGCCTCTCGCTCCTCCCCTACTCCGACACCCTGCTCACGGTCGGTGGGGAGCTGAACAAGCTCGCCTCGAACGTGGCCACCGGCCGCAACATCGCCGGCGTCCACTGGCGCTCCGACGCGCTCGAATCGCTCCGGCTCGGCGAGGCCGTCGCAATCAGCGTTCTGAAAGATCAGCGCCTCATGTGCAACGAGGCCTTCGACGGTTTCACGCTGACCAAGTTCGACGGCACGACGGTCACGGTCTAACGCAACAACAGGAGCGATGAAGGCCGGCACCGTCTCCTTTGTCGGTCGCGTGGAACAAAGGCAGGCTGCGCGAACCGTTCACGCCGAAGGTCGCGCTCGGCGCCGGACTCATCCTCGCCGGGATCATTATCCTCACTTACAAATGAACTCCCCAACATGAGCACACCCACCGAACTCCAGACCCAGGCCACGCGCTTTCGCGAGGATTTCCAAAAGCTGCGCGACACCATTGGGCAGGTCATCGTCGGGCAACAACGGGTCGTCGAGGGCGTGCTCACCGCCGTCATCGCCGGAGGAAATGTCCTGCTCGAAGGCGTGCCCGGGCTCGGCAAGACGGAACTGGTGAAAACGCTGGCGCGGGCGCTGGACCTTGATTTCCGGCGCATTCAGTTCACGCCGGACCTCATGCCCGCGGACATCGTCGGGACGAATGTGATGACCACCGGGCCAGACGGGCGCTACCAGTTTGAGTTTCGGAAAGGGCCGATCTTCACCCAGCTCCTGCTCGCCGATGAAATCAATCGCGCCACGCCGAAGACCCAGAGCGCGCTGCTCGAAACCATGCAGGAAGGCAGCGTCACCGCCGCCGGCACCACGCACACGCTCGTCCAGCCGTTCTTCGTCCTCGCCACGCAGAATCCGCTCGAACAGGAAGGCACCTATCCGCTCCCCGAGGCGCAGCTCGACCGCTTCATGTTCAAGCTCAACGTGCCCTTCCTGAATCGCGCCGAGCTCAATGAAGTCGTGCGCCGGACCACGCTCGGGGGCGGCGCGGAAATGACAAAGATCATGGACGGCCCGCGCATCCTGGAACTGCGCGAGGTGCTGGAGAAAGTCGTGGTCGCCGATCCGGTCCGCGATTTCGCCGTGCGGCTCGTGCTCGCCACGCATCCGCAGGCGGTCGAGGCCGGCGACACGGTGCGGCGTTTTGTGAAATGGGGCGCGAGCCCGCGCGCGGTGCAGGCGCTCGTCCGCGCCGCCCGAGTCCGCGCGCTCGCCGATGGCCGCGCACACGTGGCCTTCGAGGACATCCGCCACTTCGCGCCCGAGGTGCTAGGCCACCGCGTCCTGCTCAACTACGACGGGCTCGCCGAAAACCTCAGCGTTCCCGACCTCGTCACCGAGACCGCGAAGCTCGTGCCCGAGGAAGCCGCCGCGTAGGGTATGTCCGAAGAACACCAAAGCCGTCATTCCGACCGGAGCGGAGCGAAGTGGAGGAGCCGAGTCTGCGAGACAGCCGCGGGCGAAGGTGGGGCAATCTCTCGCATCCGTGGGCAGCGGCAGTGCGGAGCAAGTCTCGCGGACGCTCCGCGCCACCTCCGCCCTCAGATGCGAGAGATTCCTCCACTCCGCTCCGCTCCGGTCGGAATGACGTGCTGAATTTTTGAGCCATGCCCGCGCCGCAACTCACCGCGCTGCTCAGCAACCGCGACCTCGACCGGCTCGCGCGCTTGCGCCTGAACTCAGCGCGGCGCTTCACGAATCGCGGACGCGGCGAGCACCTCGCGGCAAAAGGCGGGACGAGCACCGAGTTCTGCGACTTCCGCGATTACTCGCCGGGGGATGACGTGCGCTTCGTGGACTGGAATATTTTCGCCCGCCTCGAACGTCCGTACTTGAAGCAGTTTCACCACGAGGAAGAGCGCCACGTCGCGCTGCTCGTCGATGCGTCGCGCTCGATGATGTTCGAGGGAAAGCTGGAACTCGCGCAGCGCGTCGCCGCCGCGCTCGGGGTCGTGGGTTTGCGCAGCAATGAAAAAGTCAGCGCCTACGCGCTCGGTGCGGGAGCCGCCAGCGAGCGTCTCGCGCCCTGCCGTGGCCGCGCCGCGCAGGGCCGGCTGTTTCACTTTCTCGAAGACATCACCGGTGGCGGCAGCGCCCCGGTCGAGCAAGGCATCGAGGCTTTCCTGCGCCAGCACAGCGGCCGCGGCGCGGCGATTGTGATCAGCGATTTCCTCACTGGCGGCGACCTGCGGCGCGCCTTCAATCTCCTGCACAGCAGCGGCCTCGAGATCTTCGCGCTGCAGATCCTCGGCCCCACCGAGCTCGCGCCCGAACTCGCCGACGATCAGCGGCTCGTCGATTGCGAAACGCTCAACCACCTCGACATCTCGCCGACGGGCGACCTGCTCGCGCTTTACCACGAATATCGCGCCGCGCACGAAGCCCAGCTCGCCGCCCTCTGCCGCCAGCGCTCGGGAAAATTTCTCTCGATCAGCGCCGCCGAACCGCTGGAACGCGTGGTCTTCGACACGATGCGCCGCCGCGCGTGGATCGTATGAGCTTCGGGTCCCTCGCCGGCGCCTGGCTTTTCGCGCTGCTCATCCCGGTGGTGCTCTTCTATTTTCTGAAGCTCAAGCGTCCGCGCGCCGAAATCCCCTCGCTGGTGCTCTGGCGGCAGGTGCTCAGCGATCAGCGCGTGAACTCGCCGTTCCAGCGCTTCAAGCGGCACTTCCTTTTGCTCCTGCAATTGCTCCTCCTCTGCCTGCTCGCGCTCGCCGCGATGCAGCCTTTTCTCCGTCGCGACCGCGGACGCGGCGACCGGCTCGCCATCCTCATCGACAACTCCGCGAGCATGGCCGCGCTCGACCGCGAGGGCGGCACGTCGCGCTTCGACGAAGCGCGGAAGAAGGTCCGCGACGTGATCGGTAGCCTGCTCCCCGGACAGGAAGTGAGCCTCGTCGCGTTCAGCCAGCACGCGCGGCGGCTCACGCCGTTCACGGATAATCAACGCGATCTCCGCGCCGCGCTCGATGCGCTCGCGGTCGAGGATGTGCCGGGCGATCTCGAGGAAGGATTGCGCATGGCGCGGGCTCTCGCGCGCAGCGCTTCCTTTGAAAAGGTGCTGCTTTTCTCCGACGGCAATTTTCCCGCGAAGGCGAATTTCGAGCTGCCCTTCGCGGTTGATTTTCAGCGCCTCGATCCGGCCGGATCGAACTACGGCATCACCGCGTGCGAGGCCCGGCGCGCGCCTGGTGGAAAGTGGAACGTCTTCATCCAACTCGACGGCTCGCCCGCGGCGGAGTCCATCACCGGCACGCTCGAACTCCGCCAGAACGGCACCGTCGTCGCCACCGAGCCGCTCGCGCTCGCGCCCGGCCGCAGCCCGCGTCTCAGCTTTACCATCGCCAGCGAACAGGCTTCCTCGCTGCACGCGCAGCTCCGCCTCACCGGCTTCGACGCGCTCGCCGCCGACAACGATGCGTGGCTGTCGCTGCCCGCCGTGCGGCCGCTGGAGGTCTTCGTCGCGCCCCGGCTCGCGAGCTATCGCCACGTGCTCGCGGCGATGCCGGGGATTCAGCTTTTTCCGGAGGAAGGCCGCGCGCTGCCCGCGGCATTCGATCTCGTAATCAGCGATGACGCCGCCGATCTCGCACTGCCCGCGCGCGTGACGTGCGGCATCGGCGTGGTGCCGGATGACGTCAAGCCGCTCCTCGCCATCGAGAACCGCAACGCCCAGGCGATCGACTGGCGCCGCGACTCGCCGCTGCTCCAGCATGTGTCCTTCAGCGATGTGATTTTCATGGACGAGCCGGCCAGCGCATCCGGCGTGGACGACTCGCGCTACGCCAGTCTCGGCTACGAAATCCTCGCCCACGGCACGCGCGGCCCGCTCATCCTCGCGCACTCCACCGGCGGGAGTCTGCGCGTGAATCTTCTCTTCCACACCGATCGCTCGACGCTCCCCTACCGCGTCGGCTTCCCCGTCTTCGTCGCGAATCTCGTCCAGGCCACGCTCCAGCGCACCGGCCTCGCCGAAGCCGTGGCCGCGCGCACCGGCGTTCTCCCGCCACTCGCGCTCCGACCCGGCGCCGCCTATCGCATCGCCGGCCCCGCCGGCTTCCAGCGCACGGACAGCGCCGACGACCGCGGGCAGCTCACCGGCATCCCGGCCGCGCGTGCCGGTGAATACACGATCTCCGGCCCGGGCGCGGACGATCGCCGCATCGGCGCGAGCCTGCTTTCCCCGAGCGAAACGTCGCTCGCCGCCGTCGAACAAATCGAATTCAACGACCGCCTCACCGTGAAAGCCGCGACTTCCGCGGTGAAGACCGATCGCCCCCTCTGGTGGCCGCTCACCGCCGCCGGTCTCGCGCTGTTGCTCGTGGAATGGTGGTGGTTCCAGCGGCGACTGGTCGCGCCCGGGTAGGCTGGCGCTCCTGCGGCGCATTGATGCGCGGATGGCGGGTTGGCAGCGGGCGTCATCGCTGGAGAGGCATCATGGAGGGACACGCTCCGTCGTGTCCCAGGACCCGAAGCGGGGCGCCTGCCGCCCATTGATCTGGGACACGACGGAGCGTGTCCCTCCAATCCGCCCCACGTTCGATCACACCCCGTCCGACCGGCCGCTGCTTTTGCAGATGCAGGGGATTCCCATTCTGCCTTACAGTCCGCACCCATGTGCCGCTCCGGCGTGTTTTTTTTGGGGCTGATCTTCGCCCTCCTCCGCCTCCACGCGGTGGCGCTCGACGTGCGGGAGACGCACTGGGGCTTCGACGGGCGCGTGGTGCCGGGGCGCATGAATCCCGTTGCGGTGCGCATCGCCAATCCGGGCAACGGGACGTTCGACGGTGCGGTGACGCTGCGCGAAACGGCGGGCGTGGGCGGGCACAACGGGGCGCCGTTCGTGCAGCCCGCGTTCCTCAGCCCGCGCACCGAGCGCTGGGTGCAGTTCGCGGTTTTCATCAGTTCGGGATACGAAGATTTCATCGTCGAATGGGGACGCGGCCCGCGGGATAAATTCAATCTGCCGCGCCCCACAATGGGCCCGCCAGCGCGCGTGCTGCTGAGCGATCCGGCGAATCCGTTCGCCGTCGGGGGCGGCTTGAAGATGCTCCCGGATTCGCTTTTCCCCACGACGGTCGCGGCGACCGATGGGCTCGACGGCGTGGTGCTCGATTACGCGCCGCGCTGGGAGCCGGCGCGGCGCGAGGCGTTTCTCGATTGGGCGCGGCGCGGCGGGACGGTGATCGTGCTGCCGGCGGCGAATGGGCAGTTCCCGCAATTCACGGAGCAACTCGCGGCGCTGAACATCGGCGGCGAATCCGCCCGGGTCGGCGCCGGCACGGTGGTGCGCGTCCCGGCGACGCGGCGGGAGGCGAACGAGGCGCTCTTCAACAAGCACGGCTTCCAAACCCCGACCCTCGAACCGCCGAAGCAGATCGTCGTTTACAATCTCGAACAGACGCTCTTCCAACGCCTCGCCCAACTCACGCGGCCAAACATCCGCTGGTGGCTGATCAATTCCCTCACCCTGCTCTACATCGTCATCGTCGGGCCGGTGCATTATTTCTGGGGCCGGCGGATCGACTACCGGCTTTCCATCGGCGGCTTCGTCGGCTGCGTCGGTCTCTTCAGCATCCTCTTTTCGGTCGTGGGCCGGCGCGGGTACGACGAGGCGCAGACCGTGCATTCGCTGGGCATCGCCCGCGCGGTCAGCCCCGGGCGGCATGATGTGACGCAATGGGTGAGCGCCTTCGCGACGCGCGGTGACATCTACATGCTCACCCATCCCGCGCCGTCGAATCTGTATGCGGTGGTGAGCAGCGAGGCGGTCAAAGGGCGGATCACCAACGGCAAGGACGGGCACTTCATCGCGGACATTCCGCTCTACTCCTCGCGGCAGTTCGTGCATCGCGCGGTGATGCAGGGCGACGATACGAGCGTCACCGTGGAAGCGTGGGAGAGCGGCGCGGAGCTGATGAACAACCTCGTGCTTCGCACCGGGCCGGCCTTCCCGCGCGACCCGGTCGAGATTCGCGCGCGCTACCGCGATCATTTCTATCGGCTGAATCTGGCCGGCGACCGGCTGACCATCGCCGACACCGATCGCGGGCAGACCTTCGATGCCTTCCTCCCGCATGCGGCCGCGCAGCAGGCGATGTACAACTTCAACTTCGACACAGCCGCCGCCGACCCGGTGAAGCGAGCCGACGATGGGCTCCGCTCCGCGCTGACCCTGCTCTATCTCCGCGCCATGGATGGGCGCGCGTATTTCAGCCAGCCGATCAATCGCGGTCCGCAGCCGCCCGACCAGCTCCAGCTCTACATCTTCGCGAAATCGCCGGAGGGGTTTCGCATGGAAGGCAAGGGCTTCGGCCGCGAGATCGGCTACGTGCTCTATGTGCGGGATGTCTTGAAACCGTAAGATGTGTTTCCAACAACCAGCATGTCATTCCGACCGGAGCGGAGCGAAGTGGAGGAAACTCTCGCATCCGCGGGCGGAGGCGGCCGGACCACACCGCGCAGGGACGCTCCGCACCACCGCTTTCTCGCCCATCCACCTTCCTCCTCTAGTCCCTTCCGCCTCCTCGGCCCTCGGATGCGAGAGATCCTTCGGCTGCGCTCAGGATGACGGTTTTTGAATTTCCAACCACCACCTTGCTCCCTGTCATGCCCGCATCCGACCCCATCATCGACATCCAAAACCTCTCGCACCGCTACAAGACGCACCAGGCGCTCAGCGGCGTGACCTTCACCGTGAACCGGCAGTCGATCCACGGCTTCGTGGGGCCGAATGGAGCGGGCAAAACAACGACGCTGAAAGTGCTCGCCACGCTGCTCAAGCCGCAGGCGGGCGGGACGGTGCGCGTGTTCGGGCGCGAGATCGTCGGGGAGCGAAAGGAGGTGCGGCGGAAGATCGGATTCATGCCGGATCACTTTTCGATGTACCGGCAGATGAGCGTCTTCGAGTACCTGGATTTCTTCGGCGCGGCCTACGGGCTGGGGCAAAAGGAGCGCGACCGGATCATCAACGACGTGCTCGCGCTCACCGACATGACCGGACGAAAGGACGACCTGATCAATGGCCTCTCGCGAGGCATGCAGCAGCGCGTCTCGCTCGCGCGGGTGCTGGTGCATGATCCCGATCTTCTCCTCCTCGATGAACCCGCGAGCGGTCTCGATCCCCGCGCGCGCATCGAGCTGATGGAGATCCTCAAAGAACTGCGCCGGCTGGGAAAAACGATCTTCATCAGCTCCCACATCCTCAGCGAACTCGCGACGCTGTGCGATCACGTGACGATCCTCGACCGCGGGCATGTAAAATACACCGGCTCGATGCGCGGCCTCATCGCCACCGCCGATGGCAACATCGCCACCTACCAGCTCATCCTTGCCACCGAACACCCCGCGACCGCCGACGCGCTGGCCAAACTCCCGGGCGTGCAACGCATTCTGCCTCCGCTGCCGGGCGAGGCGCGCTACGCGATCACTTTCGACCGCGCGCAGGTCTCGGTGAACACGCTGCTTCAAACCGCACTGACTCACGGCGCGCAAGTCGTGAGTTGCACCGAGGATGTGAAGCATCTCAACCAGGCCTTCATGGACCTCACTGAGCCGGGGGTGGGGAAATGAGGGAAATGACCAATGGGCAATGGTCAGGCGCTTCGCGCGAAGTGGTCGCGGAGCTTCCGCGCTTGGTCATTGGTCATTTTCCATTGGTCATTTCCCCATGACTTCCCCGCTTCTCGCCCTTTTCGGCCGGTCGCTGCGCGAAGATACGCGGCTGAAGATGACTTACTTCGCGCGGGTCGGGCTCGTGCTCATCATCCTGCTTTTCCTGCTCTCCGTGCGCGGGACTTTCGGCTGGGGCAACGCGCCGGGTCTGCGGTTTTTCGGCACCGTCGTGTTCATCAATTTCTTCTTCATCGTGCTCGCCGGCTTCAGCCATTTCGCGTCCGCGATCACGGAGGAAAAAGAGGAGATGACGCTCGGCCTGCTGCGCATGACCAATCTCAACGCGCTTTCCATCCTGCTCGGAAAATCGACCAGCCGCGTGATCAACGCGCTCCTCCTCCTCGTGGCGCAACTTCCTTTCACCCTGCTCGCGATCTCGCTCGGCGGAGTCGCCGTGCGGCAGGTCATTGCGGCCTACTGCACGCTGGGGGCGTTCATCATTTTCCTCGCGAATCTCGCCCTGCTCGCCTCGGTGATCCGCCGCCGCACGACGGGCGCGGCGGTCTTCACGGGACTCACGCTGTTTGTGTTTTTCGCGTTCGTGCCATTCCTGCGCTGGATGGTGATGATTCCCACCAGCCTGGGCCTCATCGCCACGCCGTCCCCCGCCGTCCTGGCGCTCGGCAAGCTCGCCGACTGGGTGTCGCTCGCCTCGCCCTTCAATCGCCTCTCCGAGATTCTCGGAACCGGCTTTTCCGACCACCCGCTCGGCATCCAGGTGTGGAGCAATCTCGGACTCGGGCTGATTTGCTTCCTGCTCGCGTGGGCGGTCTTCGAGCTGTTCTGCAATGAGCAGCACGAAGCCGCGCAACCGCGCAGCCTCCTCGTCCGGCGCACCTCCGTCCTCCATCGGCTCGGCACGGGCCGGGTCTGGAAGCACGCCCTTGCGTGGAAGGACTTCTATTTCCTCATCGGCGGCAAGGGCTGGATGGCAGCCAAGCTCGTGCTCTATGCGGTGCTCCCGGCGGTGTTCTTGTGGATTCAGCGCCGATGGAACAGTTCGACGTCATACACGGAGGTCGGATATTTCGTGCTCTGGATTTCGTTCATCATCGCTTGCTTCGAGCTGGCCTTCATCGCGGCCAGCGTCTTCCGGCAGGAGCGGCAATGGAAGACCCTCTCCAGCCTCGCGATGCTCCCGCTGAGCATGCGGCAGATCGCTTACCAAAAACTCCTCGGCTGCCTGCCCGCGCTGATCCCCTCGCTCTGCTACCTGGCGCTGGGGCTTTTCTGCGTGCGCGCAGACCTCCAGAAATCCGCATTTTCGGGATGGAATGCCGACGGAGTGACGGCCCTGGCGTACGCCGTGACGCAGTTCATCCTCTTCCTCCACGTTGTCGCAGTGCTCTCACTTTACCTGCGCCGCGGCGCGCTGCCGGCGGCGATCGCGATCCATTTCGTGTGGAATATGATGGTCGGCATCATGATGGCCGTGGCCCGGGAAGGAGTGATGCTGTTCTTCCTCAGCATTGTCTGCGTGGTCGGTGCGGTCGTCCTCCACTTCCACATCGGCCGCCGGCTCGAAGCACTCGCCGAGGAGGAGTGAGTGGAAAGCCGGAGGCGCGGAACTTCCAAAAAAGCGGGTCATCCTGAGCGGAGCGGAGGGAGTCTAAGCGACCAAAGCGCAGTCGAAGGATCTCTCGCTATTTCCTACATGCCCATGCACGGGTGGAACTAATTAGAGATCCTTCGACTGCGTTCCGCCCCGCCTTTGCCCACGCGGAACTCCGCTCAGGATGACGGCGTTTTGTGCGACTCCGCGGCTGCGCCTCGCCGCCGTGAGGAACCGTTCGACGAGGGGCCTCTTCCGCGTGATAGTCCCCGCCCTTTTCCATGCCCGATCCCACGCCCATCGCTTCCGCCACCGAGCTCACCGTCCGCTACGGTCCGCACACCGTGCTCGATCGCGCCACCATCGCCATCAATGAAGGCGAGCGGATCGGTCTCGTCGGACGCAACGGCTGCGGGAAATCCACCTTCATGCGCATCGCCGCCGGCGACCTCCAGCCGGACGCCGGCATCTTCACCCGCCGCCGCGAGCTGATCACCGGCTGGCTGCCGCAGGCCTTCACGCTCGATGAGGAATCCACGGTCGAGGAAAACATCCGCGCCGGCGCAGCACCGGTGCTCGCTCTGATCGAGGAATACGAGAATGTCCCGCCGGAAAGCGCGCGGGCCGCGGTGTTGCTCGACCACATCCAGCATCTCGATGGCTGGATGCTCGATCAGCGCGTGGAAATCCTCGCCGATCATCTGCACGCGCCGGATCGCGACCGGCTCGTCAGCACGCTGAGCGGCGGGGAAAAGCGCCGCGTCGCGCTCTGCCGCGCGCTGCTCGCCAAGCCCGATTTCCTCATCCTCGACGAACCGACGAACCACCTAGACACCGAGTCCATCGAGTGGCTCGAAGACTTCCTCTCGCGCTATTCCGGCGCGTGCATGTTCGTCACGCACGACCGCTATTTCCTGGATCGCATCGCCACGCGCATCGTCGAGCTGGCCCGCGGCGGGTTCATCTCGGTCGAGGGGAATTACAGCGACTTCCTGCTCAACAAAGCCCAGCGCGAAGCGAGCGAGGAACTCGTCGAACACAAGCGGCAGCGGTTCCTGAAAAAGGAACTCGAGTGGGTGCGCAAAGGCCCGCGCGCGCGGCGGACGAAGAGCGTTGATCGCATCGAGCGTTATTTTGAAGAAGCCGCCAAGGACGCGCCCGAGCAGGAACTCGACGTGGAGCTGGTGATCCCGCCCGCGCCGAAGCTGGCGAATCGCGTGATCGAGCTGCGGAACGTGGGCATGGAGATCGAGGGGCGCGTGCTCTTCGATGGGCTGAACCTCGACCTCGCCGCCGGGCAGCGGCTCGGCATCGTGGGCCGCAATGGCGTGGGCAAAACCACGCTCGTCCGCTGCATCCTCGGCGAGATCCAGCCGACCTGGGGCGAGGTGGAAATCGGCGCGCGCACGGTGATCAACTACGTGGATCAAAACCGCCTCGCGCTCGATGACAACAAAACCGTCTGGGAGGAAGTGGGCGAAGGACAGGA
>JANOAZ010000324.1:0-10024 GCA_031411395.1 Chthoniobacteraceae bacterium | reverse complement strand
CATGGCCCGGCTCGGCTACTCCCTGCGCGAACTCTACCGCACCCTCGAAGAGCCCGGCGCCAACCCCCTCCGCGAAGCCCACACCCGCCTCGACACCGCCGTCCGCGCCGCCTACGCCATGCCCAAAGCGGCCGACCCCCTCGCCTTCCTCCTCGCCCTAAACCTCACCCTGGCAGCCAAGGAAAAAGCCGGTGAACCCATCACCCCACCCGGCCTGCCCACCTCACCGGGGGAGAACGCTTCCTTCGTCACGGAAGATTGTGTCACGATTCCCGGAGAATCCCCGCATCGACAACGGGAGGTTGTTCCTGTCAGTAATCGAGCTGTTATGCAAAGAGACGAACGAATTGAAGTTTCAGCTGAGACGCGTGGTGCGCAGGTGTTTATCAGCCACAGTCATGAGGACAAAAACTTTGTGCGTCAGCTTGCCGGGCAACTGAGGACGCACCGGTTGCAGGTCCGGTTAGACGAAAAAGAGCTGCAAGTGGGGGATTCGATCGTTACCTGGGTGTCTCAAGCAATTAAGGATTCGGGATACCTGATTGTTGTTCTTTCACAAGCGAGCGTCCGCTCACACTGGGTTCAGGCGGAGATGAATTCGGCAATCATGGAGCAGCTTTCCGGAAGCAAGCATATCCGCGTGTTACCAGTGCTGATCGAGGATTGTGATATCCCAGTTCTCTTATGCGATCGAGTGTTCGCCGATTTTCGCACCTCGTTTCTCACGGGAGTGCAGGAGCTGCTAAGGGTGTTCGCGCTTGAAGAGCCACCCAAAGTGCCTCCGAAAAAGCCATCAGGCCGCTCAGACGATTGCCCAAGCCGCTTGGGGTCTGTGAAACTCGGCGATCTAGGCTGGGCGATGGGAGAAAAGCTGAGCCTCGACGAAATGAGCACGCTTTGGTTTCGGCTATTCGAAGAGCGGATGACGGATGAATGTCCGCAGTACAAGAAGCAGCGTTGTATCGACGAACTGTTAATGCGGATCAAAGAGCGCATGCGCCAAGTTGACCTTTACAAAGCCCTTTGTCTCTTGCGTCCGGATCTAGCCGCCGCAATTTGACGGGTTTGGAGTTTGTTTTCGCAAGCGGAGCGAGCCGGCGATCCGCGTTTACGACAAGCTGCTCACTCGCCCAAGACACCCTGCCTCCACTTGTCCCGGGCGCCACCGCCTCGGTGCTCTCCGAGGCGAGCCTGCAAAGCGAATGGGTGATGACCGAGCAGCGCAAGGCGCGCAAAGCCGAGCGCCAGAGCGGCAAACGAAAACTCTTCCCTGTGCGGCTGGTGGACATGGAGACGCTGCGCGACTGGGAGTGCTTCGATGCCGACAGCGGCAAGGATCTCGCCGTCGAGCTGCGCGAATACTTCATCCCCGACTTCTCGCACTGGAAGGAGCACGACCCCTTCGAGACCGCCTTCGCCCGCCTGCTCAAAGACCTCCGCGCGGAGGAAAAAGCGAAGTGACCGAGACGCGTCCGTTCCCGCCGGCCATCGCCCGTTTCAGCGGTACCGCAAATTCGCGCCGGCTCTTCGATGAGCCGCGCGCGGTGGAGCTTTCCATTCGGAGGCTCGGCGATGGGCAATGCAGCTCCCGCTTTAGAGCCTCGTAGCCGGACATTCTAACCGGCGCTTAAGTCAGCGTCTCCGCTTCCGCCGCGTTGATCGCGTCGATGAAGACGCGCAGGCGGCCGAAGTTGCGTTGGTGGGGGTGGAGGACGAGCCGCGGCAGGTCGGCGAGTTCGGGTTCGTTTGCTTCCTCGGGCAGGGCCCTGGTCTGGACGATCGCCCCATGTGCGAGCAGCTCCGCAAAGTCCGCATTCAACTTTTCCACCGCCGCCTGGGTCAATCGGTGCGTGAGCCGCACCACCATGCGCGCGCCGACCCAGCGATAGCTGCGGTAGTTCCGGTAAAACGCTTCCACCTCGCGGACCGCGTCATCCACGTCGTGCGTCATCTTGAAGAGATGAAGGTCGTCCTCGGAAATGAGGCCGAGGCGCAGCAGGTCCTCCTGGAGAAAACGCAGCCATGTCTCCCAGTAGCGCCCGCCCGGTTTGTCCACGAGGACCACGGGGATGATGCGCGCCTTGCCGGTCTGCATGAGGGTCAGCACCTCGAAGCCTTCGTCCATCGTGCCGAAGCCGCCGGGGAAAAGCACCACGGCGTGGGTCTCCTTCACGAAGTTGAGCTTGCGGGTGAAGAAGTAGTTGAAGTTCACGAGCTTCGCGTCGCCGTGGATCGTTTCGTTGGCGCGCTGCTCGAAGGGCAGCCGGATATTCAAACCGAAGCTCTGCTCGCGACCCGCGCCGCGCTGCGCAGCACCCATGATCCCGTCGCCACCACCGGTGATGATCATGTAACCCTTCTCGACGATTTTCCTCGAAAACTCCTCGGCCAGGATCGCCTCGGGCTCCGTGTCAGGCGTGCGGGCGGAGCCGAAGACGACGACCTTCCGAAAGGCCCGATAAGGCGCGAAGACCCGCGCGCAGTAGCGCAATTCCTTGAGCGAGCGGTTGAAGAGCTTCAGGTCCGCCACGCTGGTCTGGTCGCGGCCCATCTTCAGCGCGGTGATGATCATCTCCTCGATCAGATCGTGGCTCTTTTCACAGCCCGAGTCGTTGACCAGTTGCGTGATGCGTTCGTCCAAGGTGGAGTCGCCGCTGGTCTGAGTTCGATTCGGGGTTCCGGAGATACCGCCAGCCGTGAAATCCTGCATTTTGGGGGAAGTTGAGAGTTGAGTGTTGAGTGTTGAGAGGCAGCGAAACTGCGCTTACAACGCTCGCCCACCTTAGCGCCGCAACGAGAAGATCAACAACCCCAGTTTCGCCGGGAACGACCTCCGCCTCTCAACTTTCAACCCTCAACTCTCAACTATTCTCACCCAATGATCATAGTCATCCGACCCAACACCCCCCGCCCGCAGATCGACGAAGTGATCGCCGAAGTGCAAAAACTCGGCTACGACGCACGGCCGATCTTTGGCACGGAGCAAACGGTGATCGCGGCGATCGGCGATGAGCGCACCCACGTGAATCTGGAGAGCCTCAACGCGATGCCGCAGGTGCAGCAAGTGATGCCCGTGCAGAAGCGCTACAAGCTGGTGAGCCGCGAGTCGCATCCGGAGGACACGGTGGTGAATGTGGATGGGGTCAAGGTGGGGGGCGGAAATTTCGGGATGATGGCCGGGCCATGCTCGGTGGAAAGCGAGGAGCAACTCATGAAGACCGCGCACGCGGTGAAGGCCGCGGGCGCGACGATCCTGCGCGGCGGGGCGTTCAAGCCGCGCACCTCGCCCTACGAATTCCAGGGCCTCGGGCGGGAAGGCCTCCGCCTGCTTTCGCTCGCGAAGAAGGAGACCGGACTGAAAATCATCACCGAACTGCTCAGCGAAAATCACGTCGATGAAGTCGCCGAGCACGCCGACATCCTCCAGATCGGCGCGCGCAACGCGCAAAACTTCCAGCTCCTGATCGCGGCTGCGAAAAGCGGAAAAGCGATCCTGCTCAAGCGCGGCCTGAGCGAGCGGATCGACGAGTGGCTGCTCGCCGCCGAATACATCATGGCCCACGGGAACTCGCAGGTCTTCCTCTGCGAGCGCGGCATCCGCACCTTCGAGACCTATACCCGGAACACGCTCGACCTCACCGCCGTCGCGGCGGCGAAAAAGGAGAGCCACCTGCCGGTAATCGTCGATCCGTCGCAGGGCTGCGGGCGCGCCGATCTCGTCATGATGCTCTGCCGCGGCGCCGTCGCGGTGGGTTGCGATGGGCTGCTCATCGAAGTGCATCCCAATCCCGCGGAAGCCCTCAGTGACGGACAGCAGCAGATCACCCTCGAAGGCTTCGCCCAACTCGTGAAGGAACTCGAGCCCTTCCTCGCCGCGGCCCGCGCGGCGTGAGGTTCGCGGGCCCGTGAAAATCGGGGGGGGAAGCGCGCCAGCGCCGTATCGAAAAAAGTCATGCTGAGCTTGCGAAGGACCACTGATCTCCGTGGGCGGAGGCGGGGCGGAGCGAACGCCAGTCTGACTTCACACCGCCGCTGCCCGCAGAAGTCAGAGATCCTTCGCAAGCTCGGGATGACATTTTTTTCGATGCCGCGCGCTGCGCGCTCGACGACCGCCACGCGTCGCGGGACGCGCGTTTGAACACTCGCCCGCGAACCCTGTCTAGACACCCATTGCGGCATCCGCCCGCGATTCCACTCCATAATGAAACCCATCAAACGTTATTCCCTCCCCTCTCTCCGTCTCGCCGGCCAACTGGCTGTGATCTCGGCGTTCGCGCCTTTCGCGTTCGCGGAAGAAGCGCCAAAAGCCGACGGAAAAATGCCGCCGATCAAGGTCGATCCGTCGCCCCTTCCGCAAGTCGCCGGAACGCTCACGACCTTCGCCCCGGTGGTGGAAAAAGTGGCGCCCAGCGTGGTCACGATCTCGACTTCAAAGATGGTCAAGCGCGGCGAAAGCCTGGGCCAGAATCCGATGTTCAACGATCCCATGTTTCGCCGTTTCTTCGGAATCCCGGATGAGGGCGACACTCCCGCTCCGAATCGCCGCCGGGGTGGCTCGCGAGGTGAGGAGGGTGCACCCGAGGGCAGAAAACAGCGGCAGTCGATCGGCCTCGGCTCGGGTGTCATCGTCAGCGCGGAGGGCCACGTGCTCACCAGCGCGCATGTCATCGAGGGTGCCGATGAAATTCTCATCACGTTCGGCAAAGAGAAACGCGAATACAAAGCGAAGAAGATCGGGACCGATCCGGCGACCGACATCGCGGTGCTGAAGATCGATGCGACGAATCTTCGCCCCATCGTTTTCGCGGATAGCGATAAGCTGCGCGTCGGGGATCTGGCCATCGCCGTCGGCAATCCCTTTGGCCTGACCCAATCGGTGACCATGGGCATCGTCAGCGCGCTCGGCCGCGAAGGCACCCACATCACCGAATACGAGAACTTCATCCAGACCGACGCGTCGATTAACCCCGGCAACTCCGGCGGCGCGCTGGTGGACACCGAGGGACGCCTGATCGGGATCAACGCCGCGATCTTCAGCCGCAGCGGTGGAAATCAAGGAATCGGCTTCGCGGTGCCGGCGAACCTCGCGCACAGCGTGATGGAGAGCATCATGAAGAATGGGCGCGTCAGCCGCGGCTTCCTCGGGATCGGCCTCCAGTCGTTGACCGACGACCTCGCCAAGCAGTTCAATCTCACTTCGACGAACGGCGCGCTGGTCACCCAGGTCGAGCCGAAGAGCCCGGCGGAGAAGGCCGGCATCGAGTCCGGCGACGTCGTGATCGACGTAAACGGCAAGAAGATCGAAGGGCCGACGCAACTGCGCCTGCTCGTGGCCGGCCTCCTGCCCGGCACGAAGACCGACGTGAAGATCTGGCGCGACGGCAAGGAGAAAACCGTGAGCGTGACGCTCATGGAGCGCCCGAGCCAGAGCCTCGCCAGCGCAGCGGAACCGGCCAAGCCGGAGGATCCCGATGTCCTCGACGGTGTGACCGTGGGCGATCTCGATCCGGAATTGCGCAAGCAATTCGAAATCCCGGAATCCGTGCAGAAGGGCGTCGTGGTCACCAAGGTCGATGAAGACTCGGCGAGCGCGGAAGCGGGCATCCGTGCCGGTGATGTGATCCTCGAAATCAACCGCCAGGGCGTGGCGAATGCGAAGCAAGCCGTGGAAATGAGCGAGAAGCTCAAGAAGGAAAAGAAGGTGCTCCTCCGGGTGGCGAGCAAGGGTGCGAGCCGGTATATCGTCGTCGAGCACAAGGAATAGAGCGCGACAAAATCAGGAAAAATGAAAGGCCCCGCCACGTGCGGGGCCTTTTGTTTTTGCATGCGGGCCACTCTCCGCGATTTACTCCACGCCCTCATGCACGCCGCTCCCCCTCCCTCTCGCAAAGCCCTGATTCTCACCTTGTTGGCCGCGTTTCTCGGCTGGCTCTTCGATGGCTTTGAGATGGGGCTCTTCCCGCTCATCGGCCAGGCCGCGCTCGCCGACCTGCTCGGACCGGAAAGGCAGGCGCAAACCACCGCCTGGTTCGGGGTGATCATCGCCGTCTTCCTCGTCGGCGCGGCGAGCGGCGGCGTCCTCTTCGGCTGGCTGGGGGACAAGATCGGGCGCGTGCGGGCGATGTCGCTGAGCATCTTCACCTATGCCATTTTCACCGGCCTGTGCGGTTTCGCCACCGACGCCTGGCATGTCGCGGCGCTGCGCTTCGTCGCGGCGCTCGGGATGGGCGGCGAGTGGTCACTCGGCGTCGCGCTGGTGAACGAAATCTGGCCGGGCAAATCGCGCGCGCTGATCGCCGGCTTGATCGGCGCGGCCGCCAATGTCGGTTATCTCCTGGCCGCGGTTTTGAGCATGGCCCTGCTCACCTTCATCGTGCAGATGAAAAGCGCGATGCTCGGCGTCGGCCTCTCCGAGTTGCTCACCGACAAGCTGCTTTCGCACTCCGCCTGGCGCCTGCTCATGATTAGCGGCGCCTTCCCCGCGCTGCTCATTTTCCTGATTCGGATGTTCGTGCCGGAGTCGGAAAAATGGCAGCACGAGCGGGATCGCGGCGCCACCTCGCATTGGGCCAATGTGGATCTCTTCGGCGTCCTGCTCGGATCGTGCGCCACGCTCACCATCATCTGGGCCTGGTCGCCGGCCGGCACGGGGCCGCTCGCGGCCATCGGCATCACCCTCGCCGGGCTGGCCGTCTCCCTGGTGGGCTTCCTCTACCCGGTGCAGCAATATCTCCGGCGCGCCGAGGCCGCCGGGTCCATCCCCGATCGGCACAGCGGCCACGTCGTCAAGATGATGCTCTTCGGCGCGGGCCTCGCGGCCGTGGCCCTGCTCGGCACCTGGGGCTCCACGCAGTGGGCTCCGCGCTGGGCGGCGCAACTCGAGCCCGACCCCGCCAGACACGCCAAGGAATGGACGCTGATCTGGCTCTCGCTCGGCGCCATCACCGGAACGATGGTCGCGGCTCTGGCGGCCGGACGTTTCGGGCGGAAGATCACCTACGCGGCGCTCTGCCTGGGTTCCATCGGCGGGGCGCTGCTCCTTTACCAGGGCAATACCGGCTACGGCGCCTTCTTCCTCCCATCGGTCTTTATCGCGGGGGGCATCACCGCGTCTTTCTATGGTTTCTTCCCGCTCTATTTGCCGGAGCTTTTTCCCACCGCGGTGCGGGCCACCGGGCAGGGCTTTGCCTTCAATTTCGGTCGGATCATCGCCGCCATCGGCGGGCTCCAAACGGCCACGCTCATGGGCTTTTTCGACGGCAGTTTCCCAAAGGCTGGTTCGGTCATGGCCGCCGTTTACCTCGTCGGCCTGATTCTCATCTGGTTCGGCCCGGAGACTCGCGGAAAGGCGCTTCCCGAGTAGATTCGTCCAGCGATGTCCGATTCTCTCACCTCGTCGCCCGGCCCCGCCGCTCCGGCGCGCGACCAGGGACCGCCGCTGCTCTTCGACCTGCTCGAGGCGACCCCGGATATCGTCGCCACGGCGACGAGCGACCATGCGATCGTCTATCTCAACCCGGCGGGCCGCCGCGCCGCGGGAGTGCCGCTGGATCAGCCCGTGAGCGGCCTGCTGCTCGACTCGCTGCATCCCGCATGGGCGCTCGAAATCATCAATCAGGAAGGCGTCCCCAACGCCACCCGCGATGGCACCTGGCAGGGCGAGACGGCGATCGTCGGACCGGGGGGGCAGGAGATTCCCGTCCTTCAGACCATCGTTCCGCACTTCGATGCCGAGGGGAAGATCGTCTTCATCTCGACGATCATGCGCGATATCAGCGAGCGGAAGCGCGAGGAGATCGAGCGGATGGAATGGGCGAACCGCTACAACGCCGCGATCCGCGCGAGCGGTCAGTTGCTCTTTGACTGGAACTCCTTCACGAACGGCATCACCTACGCCGGAGACGTCGAGCACTTCCTTGGCTACACGATGTGGGAAATGTCGGGCGGCCTCGACCGGCTCCGCGAACTGATCGTGCCGGATGACCTCGATGCGTTCGACACCGAGATCCAGCGCGTGACCGCCACGCGCGATCCCTTCCGGCTCGACTACCGCATCCGGCGCAAGGATGGCGTCATCCGCGACGTCGCCGCGAAAGGCTTTTTCTTCCTCGATCGCGAAGGACGCATCGGACGGATGATCGGCTTCCTCGCGGATGTCACCGCGCAGAAGGCCGCGCAGGACGCGATCGCCCGCGCGCACGAAAGCCTGGAGCTGCGCGTCGAGCAGCGCACCGCGGAACTGGCCCGCGCCTACAGCGTGATCCGCGACCGCGCCCACCAGCAGGAGGCGGTGGCGCAACTCGGCCAGCGCGCCCTCGCAGGCGCCGACCTCGGTTCGCTGCTCGATCAAGCCGCGACGCTCGTCCGCCGGATTCTCGATGTGGACTACTGCTCGATTCTTCAGCTCGTCGAAGATGGCAGCGAACTCATCGCCACCGCCCAGGCCGGCTGGCCCGATGCGGAACTCGGCAACCACGTGCCCGCCGGGCGCGGCTCGCAATCCGGCTACACCCTGCTCACCCGGGAGCCGGTGATCGTGGAGGATATGGCGGCGGAAAAACGTTTCGACGCGAGCGTGGTCGCGCGACGGTTCAGCGTGGTCAGCGGCGTGAGCGTGGTGATCGAAGCGACTGAGAGGCCGCTCGGCGTGCTCGCCGCGTTTACCGTCGCCCCGCGCACTTTTGTGCAGGATGACGTCCACTTTCTCCAGGCCGTGTCCAATGTGCTCACCGCCTCGATCGAGCGGCAGCGCGCCGAGGAAAGCATCCGCCTCGCGCGCGAGCAGGCCGAAATGGCAAACCGCGCGAAGAGCGATTTCCTTTCCCGGATGAGCCACGAACTGCGCACGCCGTTGAACGCCATCCTCGGCTTCACACAGCTCCTCGAACTCGACAAACCGAGTCCCAGCCAGGAGGAGAGCATCTCCCACATCTCCCGCGCCGGCCATCATCTGCTCTCGTTGATCAATGAGGTGCTCGACATCGCGCGGATCGAATCGGGCCGGCTCGCCCTGAACCCCGAACCCATGGAGATCGGCACTTTCCTGCGCGAAACGATCGACTTGATCCGCCCGCTCGCCACCCGGCATCAGATCACCGCGCAGCTCATCGAGAGCGCGGCCAGCCAGGAGATCCTCGTCGCCGACCGGCAGCGTCTGAAACAGGTGATGCTCAACCTGCTTTCCAATGCGGTGAAGTATAACCGCCCGGCCGGCCAGGTGCGGGTCAGTTGCACGCTGCTCCCTTCCGCCCGGATGCGGATCGACGTGACCGATACCGGCCGCGGCATCTCGCCCGAGCAGATGAAACGCCTGTTCGTGCCCTTCGATCGGCTCGGCGCGGAGAATTCCGAAATCGAGGGCACCGGCATCGGCCTCGCTCTGTCGCGCGGCATCATCGCGGCTCTCGCCGGAGAACTCGGAGTGAGCAGCGTCGAAGGCGAAGGCAGCACGTTCTGGATCATCTTGCCGTGCGCGGTCGAGACTGCGGGCGTCGCGCCTGCCCCGGCTCCGGCACCAGCGCCGCCGGTCATCCAGCAGTCATCGGCGAACAACACGCCATTGCGCACCCTCCTTTACATCGAAGACCAGGATCTGAATCTGCGCCTCGTCGAGCGCATCCTGCAAACCCGGCCCGAGTACCGGCTGCTCACCGCGATGCAGGGCGGGATGGGGCTCGACCTCGCCCGCGAGCATCAGCCGGATCTGATTCTCCTCGACCTGAATCTCCCCGACATGAGCGGCGACGAAGTGCTGCGCAAACTCAAGGAAGAGGCCACCGTCCGGCACATTCCCGTGGTCATGGTCAGTGCCGATGCGATGGGCGATCGGGTCGAGCAATTGCTCGCGCTCGGCGCGTCCGGCTACCTCACCAAGCCCTATCGCGTCGCCGAGTTTCTGCGCATCATCGCCGAGACGCTCGCCGGGAAGGGTCGGTGAGGGGGGCGGCGCGGCGCGACAGCAGGCGCGAGCCGCCACCGACGAAGCCGTCATTCCGACCGGAGCGGAGCGGAGTGGAGGAATCCC
>JANOAZ010000323.1:0-7275 GCA_031411395.1 Chthoniobacteraceae bacterium | reverse complement strand
ATGCTCCGCACCGCCGCTGCCCGCGGATGCGAGAGATTCCTCCACTGCGCTCCGCTCCGGTCGGAATGACAGTTTTTGAAGCTCTGCGCCCCTTTGCCCAAAATCCTCTCGCGTTAGTCGGAAGCGCACCCATTATTTGCCGCCTCATGCGTTTCCGAATCTGCCTTTGTCTCCTTTTCGCCGCGGCATTGTCCGGCTGCTTCGAACCGTACAAGAAGAAGGATGCGGAAGAGAAGAAGCCGCTTCGCAATGCGGCGGGAGACACGTCGTATCTGGCGTTCGTCGGACGCCTTCGGACGGCGGTGCGAAAGAAGGACATCCCGATGATCGCGTCCATGATGACGGCCGATTTTGGCTACACATGGGAGGAGTCGGCGCACCCGAGCGCGCAGATTTTCACCTACTGGGACGAGAATAATCTCTGGCCGGTGCTCGATAATTTGCTCGGGAAAAAATTCGCGCCGCAGGATCTCTACATGGTGTCGCCGCCGGAGATGGTCAGCGATCCGGCCTACAATGGCCCGCGCTGCGGGATGCGCGTGGTGAGCGGGAGCTGGCGCTTTGCCTATTTCCTGCCGCAAGGCCAGCAGTGATGCCGCTCGATCCGGTTGCGCTCGGGCTGCCGCATCGGGCGCCGTTTGTTTTCGTGGATGAAGTGATCGAGGTGGAACCGGGGGAGAGCGCGGTCGGGCGCAAAATGTTCCCTCCGGACGAGCCATTTTTCCGCGGGCATTTTCCGGACGATCCCCTGGTTCCCGGAGTCATCCTCACGGAAGCGCTGGCGCAAATGGCGGGAATTGCTGCCGGCCAGGCGGGGCGCAGCTTTCGGCTGACGGCGATCAAGGGGATGAAGTTTTTCGCCGCGGTGCGTCCCGCGGAGGTCGTGACCCTCTCGGCGCGGAAGCTCGGTGCGGTGGGTGGCCTGTGGCAGTTTGCGGTTCGCGCCGCGGTGGGCGAGACCACGGTCGCCGAGGGCGCGGTGGTACTGAGCGAGGGGTAGGCCGTTTCTCAGTCGAGGTGCCGGAAGGCACTGCGGAAGTCAGCCGCTCATGCGCCACGCAGCCACTCCGTGGAAGTGGCTGCCCGACTAGGATTCGAACCTAGACTAGGCGAGTCAAAGTCGCCTGTGCTACCATTACACCATCGGGCAAAGCGGGCGGGAATGTGCGTGAAGGGCGCGGTCTTGGCAAGCGCCGCGCACCGGGGATTCACCGATCGCGCAGAAGGCTGCGGCCAGTCATCTCAGCGGGCTGCGAGACGCCGAGCAGATGGAGCAAAGTAGGCGCGATGTCGGCGAGGATGCCGCTCTTGATGCGATACTTCTTCGGCTCCGCGCCGACGTAGATGCAGTGCACGAGATTCGTGGTGTGCGCGGTGTTCGGCGAACCGTCGGGATTGCGCATCAGCTCACAATTGCCGTGGTCGGCGGTGATCAGGAGCTGGCCACCGAGCGCGAGCGTTTTCTCCACGACCTGCCGCACACAGTCGTCGATCGTCTCCACGGCCTTGATCCCCGCCGCGACCACCCCGGTGTGGCCGACCATGTCGGGGTTTGCGAAGTTGAGGATGACGAGGTCGTAGTCGGGCAGCGCGGCGACGACTTTGGCCGTGACCTCGGGCGCGCTCATCTGCGGCTTGTAGTCGTAGGTCGGCACGTCCTTGGGACTCGGAACGATCTCGCGGTCTTCGCCGGGGAAGGGGACCTCGACGCCGCCGTTGAAGAAGAAGGTGACGTGCGGATACTTCTCCGTTTCCGCGATGCGGAGCTGTTTGAGGCCGGCCGCACTGACGACTTCACCGAGGATGTTCTTCAACGACTGCGGGCCGAAGACGACGGGCACGCCGTAGCTTTCGTCATAGGCGGTGAGCGTGACGTAATGCACCGCGGGCACCACCTCCCGCTCGAAGCCAGCGAAGTCCTTGCACAAAAACGCCCGCGAAAGCTGCCGCGCGCGGTCGGCGCGGAAGTTAAACCACAGCACCACGTCGCCATCGTTCACGCGCGGTTCGTTCGCGTGGGAGAAGATGATCGGTTGGAGAAACTCGTCGCCGCGCGGTTCCCGCGCGTACGCCGCGCGGACCGCGGCGCTCGGCGGGTCGTGCGAAACCGGCCCGCGCCCGAGCACGATCGCATCCCAGGCCAGCTTGTTGCGCTCCCATCGTTGGTCGCGGTCCATGGCGAAGTAGCGGCCGATCACCGTCGCAATCCTTGCGCCGATCGGCGCCAGCCCCGCCTCCACGGTGGCGAGATAATCCGCGCCGCCGGTTGGCGAGGCGTCGCGTCCGTCGGTGATCGCGTGGACCATGATGTCCTCGACCCCCGCGGCCTTCGCCGCCTGCGCGAGGGCCACGAGATGAAGCTGATGCGAATGCACCCCGCCATCGGAGACGAGCCCGAGCAGGTGCAGCCGATGACCGCGGGCTTTGGCAAAGGCTTCCTTTAGAACCGGGTTCGCCGCAAGTTCCCCATCGGCGATCGCCTTGTTGATCCGGGTGAGGTCCTGGTAAACGATCCGCCCGGCGCCGAGATTGAGATGGCCGACTTCGCTGTTGCCCATCTGACCTTCGGGCAAGCCCACGTCCATGCCGCTCGCGCTCAAGGTGCTCTGCGGATACGTGGCGTAGAGGTGATCGTGAAAAGGCGTTTTCGCGAGCAAAGTGGCGTCGCCGTTTTCCACCGCTTTGGCGCGGCCACCGGGATTGATGCCCCAGCCATCGCGAATGATCAGAACAACGGGTTTTTTTGGCATGAGCGCGGAGGAAAACAGCGCGCCTCCCGCAAACCAAGTCTGGAGTTGCGCTCGGGGAGCTTTGCCGCTTTCTTCCGCGCTCCTTTCCCCGACCCACTGCTCATGTCGCGCCGGCAGGCCGATGCTGAGGTGATCGACGATTCCGGGGATGCACAACCGCAGTTCATGTTCAAACTCCTCATCCTCCTCATCGCCATCTTCAGCCTCGCCGCCCGCGGCGTGGCCGCCGATCACGGCACCATCCAGCGCGGAAAGGCATCGTGGTATCACGAGCCTCAACGCACAGCGAGCGGGGGTCGCTTTGACCCCAGCGGCCTCACCGCCGCGCATCGGACCCTGCCCTTCGGCACGATGGTCCGCGTGACGCACGTGCGCTCCAGGCGGAGCACGGTCGTCCGCATCAACGACCGCGGCCCGTACGGCAAGGGGCGGATCATCGACGTGAGCAAGGCCGCCGCTCGCGAATTGCAAATGATCAACTCCGGCATCGCAACGGTCACCGTGGAAGTCATTGATTCGCCGAAGAGCTAAAGCGCATCGAGTCGCGCAGCGAAGCATTCGACGATCGCGGACTCACACGCTTCGTCGAACGGCAGGCCATTGATCAGCGCGAGACTCGCCGAGCGACGCAGCGCGTGCGCGGCCTCCTGCCGGTAGGCGCGGGCCAGAGCAAGGCGGAAAGTGTCGTCGTGCGGCAGCCCCTCCTCTGCGAGTTGCGCGGATAATTCTCTGGCGATTTCCGCCGCCATCGCCGCCAGCGCGGTGGTGGCCGGCTGGTGTTTGTGATCGTAGCCCGCGCCGCCATCGACCTGGCAGACCTCGCGCGGATCGACGTGGCGGAAGACTTCGCAGAGCTGCCCGATTTCAAGGCCCCATCCGGAGCTGAAGCGCAGCGAGGCGGCGAGTTCGCGCGTCATCGCCACTTCCCCGGCGAGCGGGTAGCGAAAGCTGAGGAGGAAATCCACAAGCGGAATGTGTCCGGTCACGCGCACCACGGCATGCAAGAGCGGCGCGAGGAAGAGGCGGCTCACACGTCCGTAAAGGCGATCGGTGACACGCGAGTAGTACATCTTTGCAAAGCGAAACCCGAGCTGCGGCTGCGCGACCGCGTAGCAGAGCCGCGCGAGATCGGCCCGGCGGAAGGAAGCCACGTCGCAATCCTGCGTGGCGATGATCGCGCATTCGGTCTTCTTCAGGAGATGGGCGAAAGCGAGTTGCACGTTGCGTCCTTTGCCGCCGTTCGGAAGTCCGGACTCGCTGGGCGGATCGTTGAAAAGCAGCGAGACGGACTGCGAAATCGGCGCGATCAACCGGTCGCCGTAGCGCCGCTGAAATTCATCAGCCCCGATTCCATTCATGCTCAGCACGATCTCGCGGAGGAAGGTCGCGCCTGCGAGTTCGCGCACGATCGCCGCGAAGGCCGGGCGTTCCAAATCCGCCGCATGACAAGGCAGCACGAGTGCGATGGGACGCTCGCGGGAAAGCGCCACCAGCTCCTCTTCGACGGCGCCGAGATGCCGGTCATTGAGCCGTTGCAGCGTGCAGATCAGCCCGGTCTGCGCGAAGTCGCTCATCGCCCGCGAATCACGACGGCACCGACGGTCCGGACGGTGGTTCGCCAGCCGCGGGTTCCGTCGCGGGAGGAGGCTCCGGCTCCTCCTCGTCCTCGATTTCGTCCTCGATCTCTTCCTTCATCTTCCGCGAGAGGAAAGGGCGAAGAAAGCCGTAGAGCAGGTAGCTCACAAAGATCACCGCGGGCATCCACTCGTAATACATCGCGGTCATCGCGAGTACGGCGACGATGAGAATGAAGCGCGGCAGCGAGCGTTTGGTGCGCCAGTTGATCGCCTTGAAGCTGGGATACCGGAAGCCGCTGAACATCATCCACGCGAGGAAGACCATGAGCGGTGGAAGCACCCATTTGCCGTTGCCGATGTCGCGATTGCGTTCGTCGAGCCAGAGCATGAACAGCGTGATCGAGGCGATCACGCCGGCCGCGGCGGGAATGGGGAAGCCTTTGAATTCCTTGTTCGCGGCGGCGGCGTTGGTCGCGGCGAGGCAGTTGAAGCGCGCGAGGCGGAGCGCGCCGCAGACGAGATAAAGCGAGGCGACCAGCCAGCCGCTGCGCGGAAATTCGTGGAGCACGATCCGATAGACCATCAGCGCCGGAGCGACGCCGAAGGAGACGATGTCCGCGAGCGAATCGAACTCCCGTCCGAACGCGCTCTCATTTCCCCCGAGCCGCGCGAGCCGCCCGTCGAGCAGGTCGAAAATGCAGGAGGCGAGGATGAGCCAGATCGCGGTGTGGAAGTTCGCCGCCGCCGCATCCTGAGCAGTGGGATCGGCGGCGAGGAGCAGCGCCCCTTCGAGGATCTTGAGCGTGGCGGCGAAGCCACAGAAGAGGTTCCCCGCCGTCATCAGATTCGGCAGGAGGTAGATTTTCGGGCTGCCGTCGTCGGTCATGAGAGGGGAGACAAATTCGAAGTTCGAAATCCGAAATCCGAAACAAACGAGAAAGCAAATTGGGCGAATGAGCAAAAACGACGCGCGTGCGCAACCATCTGTTTTCCGCCTTTCTCACCGTTCGAATTTGTTTCGGATTTCGACATTCGGATTTCGAGTTTTTCAGACAAGCCTGGCGATCACCGTCTCCGCCCCGCGCACCCGGTCGCCGATCTTCACCTCTATCTTGCTCGTCAGCGGCAGGTAGATTTCCGTCCTCGACCCAAAGCGGATCATGCCGAACCGAAAGCCTTTCTCCACGGCATCGCCCACCTTCGACCACGGCACGATGCGGCGCGCGATCGCGCCCGTGATCTGCCGGACAACGAGCGTCGCGTATTTGCCTTCGATCGCCCAGGTCAGCGCTTCGTTCTTGATCGAGCATTCGGGATTGCGCGCATCGAGGAAGAGACCGGGATGATGCTGGCGATAGGTGATCTTGCCGGCGATGGGCGCCTTGTTCACATGCACGTCGAAGACATTGAGAAAGATGCCCACGCGCTGGCAGCGAGTCTTCAGCACTTCGTCCTCCTCGATTTCCACGATGTCGGCGACGACGCCATCCGCGGCTGCCACCACCACGTCGTCCCCCGGCGGCACCTCGCGGTCGGGGTCACGGAAGAAATTCAGGCAGAAGAGCACGAGCAGCACCGAGAGCACCACCAGCCAGGGCCAGCGAAGCGCGAGGCCGAGGGCGCCGAGCGCGAGCACCACGGCAAAGATCCATCGGCCTTCAAAGAGAGTCTGGAATCGCATGAGTGGGCGCACGCTACTGATCGGCGGGGGGAGGTAAAGTGCGCGTTTGTCAGCGCCGTGGGACGCCGCTAGTTTGCGCCGATGTCCAGCACGGCCACGATCGATCGAAACATTTCCATGGGCGAACTCACCGCGCTGCTGCCCGGCGCGCAGCGGGCGCTCTTCCGCAGATATCACATCGGCGGTTGTGCAAGTTGTGGCTTCCGGCCCGAGGAAACCCTCGCGGAAGTCTGCGCGCGGAACGAAAAGCTGAACGTCGAGGAAGTGATCGAGCAACTGCTCGCCAGCCACGAAGCCGACCAGCAGACCATGGTCGCACCGACCGATGCCGCGGAACTCGTCAAGGCCGGCAAGGCGCGGCTGCTCGACGTGCGGACCCGCGAAGAGTTCGACACCGTGCACATCGAGGGCGCCACATTCTTCACCCAGGAGCTGATGCACGAACTCGGCGGATGGGACCGCGGGACGCTGCTCATCTTCGTGGACCATAAAGGCACGCGGAGCATGGACGCCTGCGCTTACTTTGCCGGGCATGGCTTGGAGAATGTGCGCGCACTCCGCGGCGGCATCGATGCGTGGAGCGTCGAAGTGGATCCGAATCTGCCGCGCTACGAACTGGAATGACTCCACTTGCTCCTACTCATCAACCTGCACTTGCACTCGTTCCTTACGCCCGCTCACTCGACGGAGTAAGTTCAAGAGCAGGAGCAGGAATCCCTGTCCACTTATGAGCGACGACCTTCAGCAGAAAATCCACGACGCCATCGCCAATCCGAAGAACGTCGGCGAAATGGAAAACGCCGATTCCGTCGGCACGGTCGGCAGCCCCGACTGCGGCGACATGCTGCGTATGTGGGTGAAGTTCAAAGACGAAGACGGACGGAAGGTGATCGACCGCGCGACTTTCCAGACCTTCGGCTGCGAGACCGCCATCGCCGTCGCCAGCGTGGCCACGGAGCTCATCGCCGGGAAGACCGTCGAGGAAGCATTGAACATGTCCGGCGCCGATCTCTCCGCCCCGCTCGGCGCGTTGCCGCCGATGAAAATTCACTGCGCACAGCTCGTGGAGGGGGCGCTGCGCTCCGCCCTCACCGGAGTCCCCGCGCCGCCTACCGCCTCACCCGCCTCGACGCTGGTTGAGAGTTTCACCGCGCCGCCTTCCGACAAGAAGGTGAAGATCGTTTTGAAGCCGCGAGAGTCTTGAAAATAACCGCGGATTTCGCGGATTAACGCGGATTTTCCTTCTCCGAAATCCGCGTTAACCCGC
>JANOAZ010000322.1:0-13601 GCA_031411395.1 Chthoniobacteraceae bacterium | reverse complement strand
GGAAGCCTCCGCGCGCGTGGATCACGCCTACACGATCGCGCGGCGCGTGTTGCCCGATCAGATCCATAACTTCGCCCATAACAACGACTGGCTGGTGAAGAACCTTCAATACATCGGCCGCGTCCACGACGCCGTGGATCTCGCGAAGAACATGGTGGAGCTGCCGCGCCTCGGCTCGAAGACCGGAAAGAGTTTCAAGCTCGGCCGCGATCGGCTGCTGGAGACGCTGGTGCGGTTCGAACTCTGGGACGAACTGATCGCTCTTGACGGCTCCATGTATCTCGCGCCCGAAAACGCGGTGGAGCCGGAACCCGCGACGCTCGCCGCGCTCGGGGTCGCGTATTTTCGCCGCGGGAATCTGGCCAGGGGAAACGCCAGGCTCGCGGAAATCATCGCGCTCTCGAAGAAGCGCAATGAGGCGCGCCTCGCCGCCGGACTCGCCGCGGAAGCTAAGGCCACGGAGGAAAAGAAATCCGAGGAAGAAACCGTGAAAGCGATCGGCACGGCGGTGCGCCAGGCGCGCTTCCCGGCGAAGGAAGCGGAAACTGCCGCGGCGGAATTGCGCGTCTATCAAGCCCTCGCAGAGGGAAAGAAAGTGGTCGCGAAAACCGCGCTCGCCAAGGTGACAACCTTCTCCTCGGAGCGCCGCGCCCGACTGAGCCTGGAAGTCGATGACAAGGCCGAGGCCGAAAAACTTGCGCGCGAAGCCGCCAAGGCGAACACATCGCAAACCCCGTCGCTGGCAACGCTGGCGAGCATCCTCTGGCAGCTCGGCAAAAAGGACGAAGCAATCACGACCTTCAAACAACTCCGCGAGCTTTCCGCCCAGCTCGACCTCGACGTTCCGCTCTTCGCCGAACTGGCCCCGCTTGCTCAGGAGCTAAAGTTGCGGGCCGATTGGCGCGTGCGGCTGGAATATCCGGCCGACACGGGCAAACGCCCGGAACTCGCCGCGCTCGGCCCTTTCCGCTGGCATCCGTCTCCCGCGCCGGACTGGAGCCTGCCGGATCGCGAAGAAAAGCCGCTTTCGCTCGCCGACTTCAAGGGCAAGGCCGTGCTCGTCGTCTTCTACCTCGGCGGCGGCTGCGCGAGTTGCATGGAACAACTCAATGCCTTCGCACCAATGGCTCAGCCGTTCAAAGACGCGGGCATTTCGATCGTGGCCGTCAGCACCGAGACACCTGCCGACCTGTCGAAGACCTTCGCCAAATCCAAACAGGATGGCGCCTTCCCCTTCCCCATCCTAGCCGATCCGGCATTCGGCGCGTTCAAGGCCTACGGCGCGTTTGACGATTTTGAAAACTTCCCCATCCACGGCGCCTTTCTGATCGACACCGCCGGCCTCATCCGCTGGCAGGACATCAGTTACGAACCCTTCCGAGACGCGAAGTGGCTGCTCGGGGAGAGCAAACGCCTGCTCAGCCTTCCGCAAACGACGCCCGCGACCGCCGGGCTTTGATCCCTCGCCGCACTCAAAAATATTCAGGCTGGAAACGGCATCTATTTTGCTATCTCATCGGCGCGATGAAAATCCCCTGCGCCCTCCTCGTCCCTCTCTGCATGGCCCTCGCTCCATCCGCCGGATGGGCGCTAGGGATCCGAATTGCCGATCAAAATCCGGAAGCCACGGCCCGTGGCAACGCGTTCACGGCGACCGCGGACAATCCCTCGGCGATCTACTACAACCCAGCGGGAATCACTCAGCTCGACGGCACACGCGTGCTCATCGGCGCGTATGCGATTTCGCTCAAGGCGAAGGTGAGTCTGGACGAGGGCGACAATAAGTCGTTTTCCAGCACCAACACCGAATTTCAAACCGCACCGCAGGGCTACCTGACCTGGAAAGATGAGAAATCGCCCGTCGCGCTCGGGATCGGT
The DNA here is from genome assembly GCA_031411395.1 of Chthoniobacteraceae bacterium. GTDB lineage: Bacteria > Verrucomicrobiota > Verrucomicrobiia > Chthoniobacterales > Chthoniobacteraceae > Chthoniobacter. The sequence goes on along the minus strand of JANOAZ010000322.1, from coordinate 11,723 downwards.
GTTTATGCCCCGTTCGGCTTCGCTCTCGACTACCCGGATGACACCCCCATCCGCACCCTCGCGCATAAGGGGAGCATCCAGTATCTCACCGTCAACCCGGTCTTCGCCCTCAAGGTCAGCCGCGACTTTTCCATCGGCGTCGGCGCGACCGTGAACTACGGCAAGGCGGACCTCGAACAGGGCGTGCTCGCCAAGGGTGATCAATTTCATTTCGAGGGCGACGGCGTCGCCTACGGATTTAATGCCGGCCTCCTCTGGACGCCGCACCGCATGCATCGCTTCGGGATCAACTACCGCAGCGAAACGACGATGAATTTCGACGGCCACTCGCGCCTGCAGTATGACGGCTTCGACGTTCCCACCCCATTTGGTCCCTTCCCCGTCCCGGGCGTGGATCAGCGCGAAGACGCGAGCGCCGAGTTCATCTTTCCGCAGAATATCGTGCTCGGTTACGCGTTCACTCCCACCGAGGATTGGAACTTTGAGTTCAACATCGACTGGACGGATTGGGACCGCCTCAACACCGTGACACTCAAGCAGAAATCCCCCGACGTGCTCCTCCCATTCAATTGGCGCTCAAGCTTTTTCTACGAATTCGGGGTGACAAAAAAGTTCGCTTATGGCTTGCGCGCGAGTGCCGGTTACATCTACAGCGAGAACTCGGTTCCGAATGAAAGCTTCAATCCTATCGTTCCCGACTCCGACCGCCATATCTTCAGCGTGGGGGTGGGACAGCGACTTACGTCGTTTAGCTGGGACCTTGCCTACCAATACGCCCACGGGCCCGGGCGACGGATCGACCAGGGCACCCCTGCCGACGGGACCTACCGCTTCGACAGCCACGCAGTCACCCTCTCCGTTGGATACCATTTCTGAGATAGCACCTGCGCAGCTTGCCGCAGCGAAGCCGACTCTCCTCGTCATCGATGACGAGGAAGGGCCGCGCCAGTCGCTCCGGATCGTTTTTAAAAACGAGTACCAAGTCCTGCTCGCGACCAACGGCTCGGAAGCGCTGGAACTCGCCCGACACCATGAGATCGATGTCGTGGTTTGCGACATCATGATGTTCGGAATGTCCGGCGTCGAAGTGCTCAAGGAACTCAAGGCCATCGACCCGTCGATCGAGGTGATCATGCTCACCGCTTTCGAAACCATCGAGACCGCGCGGCAGGCCCTCCGACACGGCGCGAGCGATTACCTCAACAAGCCGTTCGACATCCCCACCATGCGCTCCGCGGTAAGGCGGGCGGCGGAAAAGCACCGTTCGGCGGTCGAGTTTCGCAAGAGCAACGAACACCTGCACGAACTCCAGCAGTCGATTCACGACCACCGCGTGCGCGAAGAAATGGCGCGCACCCAGGGGGAAATTTACGCGAGCGTTCTTCACGATATCAACAGCCCACTGACCGTGATCAGCGGCTTCGTCGAACTGATCAATCGCTCCATGGAGAACTCCGCGAGCGTGGAAGGCGAACATCTCGCGCGGATCAAAGGCGACCTGAACACCCTCAATGACCAGGTGGGACGCTGCTTCGAGATCTCGCGGCGCTATCTCAGCTTTCTCAACAACAACGAATCCGAGAAGGTGCGAGTCGGCGCAAACCAGGCGATCAACGACCTGCGCGACCTGCTCATCCGCCACCCGATTGCCCGCGGCCACGAACTCGAGGTCACGGGCCTCAGCAAGGACGTGATCGCCGACATCAACGGCACCGACTTTCTCCAGATCCTCCTGAATCTCACCATCAACGCGCTCCAGGCCAGCGAGGAACCGCACCGGGTGGAAGTCACGTGCCGCCTCCTCCACGAGCCGCTCGATCTCGACTCCTACCAGGACGGCCCCGAGCATCGCTTCATCAATCGAGATGACTTTGCCAATGTCACTCCGATCCTCGCTGTTTCGATCACCGACAACGGCACCGGCATCTCCCCCGCGCTGCTCGGGCGGATGTTCGAGGAGCGGTTCACGACGAAGACCTCCGATCGGGGCACGGGGCTCGGGCTCTCGATCGTCAAGCGCCTGATCCGTGAGGCGCGCGGCGCGATCCAAATCCGCACGCGGGTGGGCGAAGGGTCCACCTTCACCGTCTGCCTCCAGACGATCGCCTGAGCGGCGAAAGGAGCTACAGGTTCGCGAAGTGGCGGACGCGGCGCGAACGCACGAGGATGACATTGGCCGCGGCGTAAAGGAGCACGCCTGCGATCAGCGCAATGTAGGGTTCCGAAAGAGTGGGGTTCTTCCATCCCTGGAGCGCACAGAATCCAAACACCATGATGTAGCCCCAGTTGAGTCCCGTGAGGACGTAGCGCGCCCAGCGCAATCGCCGCCACACACCGATCAGCAGGACCGACGTGCAGAGCAGGCTGCCGATCGCGGCCCCGCGCAGGAGCAGCATCTGATTATCGACTGAGAAGGTGAACCAGATCACCGCCGCGTCGCCGAGACGTTGCAGCATACCGGCGGCGGCCAGAAAGTGCCGGGCGTAGCGCGTGCGATGAACGCGATCGTGCAGGGGTTCAGACATTCAACGCGGCTCCTTTTCCAGCCAAATGGCTGGCGCCAGTTCGAGAATGCGGCCGGGCAGCCATCCGAGGCGGTCTTTGAAATTCGTCGGGCGCGTGTATTCGAGAATCAAGACACGTCCGCCGGGCATTGCGTGCACATCGAGCGGACGGCCCAGCGGAGCGAGCACGGTGTGAACTTCCGCTTCCCAAGTCCCATCTGCGCGGAGGCGCGGCCGCACGCTGAGCACGTCGAATCCGCTGTCTTCGGGCTTTGCGAGCAGGTTGCCAAAACGCGGCATCAGAAACGCCCCTTTCAATGGCGCGGCGAAATCCTCCCCGCACCAGATCGTGCCGCCCGGCGACGAATGCGGACTGAACGTCCGGCAAACCTTGCCATCGCGGAAGCCCCCGTCGGGTCCAATATTTTCCAACGGGTAAGTGAAAGTGATCCCCTCCGGCGGCGGTGGCGTGTGGGGGTAGGGAAAGTGCGGCTGCACCGGACAGTTTTCGAACTGGAATGGAAACCCGTAGTGCCGGCCCGGCTGGATGAAATCCATCTCTTCCCCCGCGTCATAGTCGGGGCCATTGCTGAAAGTGAACAGACGCCCCGCGCCATCCCAGGCAAAGGCGTAGGCGTTGCGAATCCCCCGCGCGATCACCTCGATCGCTGGCTTCTCCGCTTGGGGATCGAGCCGCCACAGCGCCGCCGTCGTCTCGACCTCGTGGACGGGCGCGTAGTGCGCGTCGCCGCTCACTTCGCCCCCGTCGGTGCGCGAGCCGCTGCTCACGTAAAGCATTCCATCCGGCCCGAACGCCAGGTGGCTGACGCCGTGATTGAAGCCGCCGACGCCTTGCGGGTAACGGTGCGTGAACCAGCGCGCCAGCGTTGCCTGGGCTCCGTTCGCCGGGGCCGTGCTCCGCCACAGGACGACTTCATTGGTGTAAACAGGAACATCCCGGGTGAGCTTCTGATTGCTCGCCACCCACACGCGCCCATCGCGATCCACGGCCAGTCCGAGGGTCACGTAGTCGCCCCAGGCCGCATCGAGATATTCCTCGGCCGAGATGATCTTCACGAGCCCGCCGGTGGCGGGATCGAGCGCATAGACGTGCCCCGTCTGCGCGAGGAGATAGACCACCTTCCCTGTTCCATCGCCGGCCATCCGCGAGATGAATTCCGGGAGTTGCACGACCTCGCGCAGCCCCCACCCTTCCGGCGCCGCGGGCAATGGCTGGAAGGCGGTCGCCTGCACCAGCGCCTCATACGTCTTGAAGCGCGACCGCGCTCGCGCCGCCGCGACTTCCTTCGCGGTAAACGCCCCCGCCTCGTTACCCCACGAATTTCCCACGAACGTGAGCACCTCGGCGACCTGCGCATCATCCAGCACCTGCGCCGGCATCGTATTGCTGTAGCTCACCCCCTTCACCGTGATCGTCCCCGCGAGGCCCTCGCAGAGCACCTTGATCAACCTCGTCCGGTCACCCGTCACCCACTCGCTTTTCGCCAGGGGCGGGAATGCAGGCGGCGTCCCGAGGCCCGCCTGCTGGTGGCACATCAGGCATTTCTCCGCGTAGATTTTCTCCCCACGCGCCATCTGCGCCGCATCCGGTGCGCCGGCAGCGCCGACCGACACCGCGGACAACGCGGCAGCCATGCGGCCGAGGACGGGGAGATCGAACATCGGCCCAAGGTGGCGTCGAAGCCCGGTGCGAGTCAACGCGATGGCACGAGCACTGCTGAAAATCGAGGGATGGATTTTGTTTTCAATTGCGCCACCTGCAAAGGCCCGCTCGTCGCGCGCACCGCTCTTCGCGGCCTCGTCGTCCAATGTGCCCACTGCGCTCGTGCGATCGGGATTGGCAGTGGCAGGCAGGTCACCGACGCAGTCGCCGACGACCTTCTCGACGCTCCCCTGCCCGCCCTCCCCAGCGGACAGACCGTGCTCCGACGCGTCCGCCCCGCGCCCCGTCACACCAGCGCCGGAGCCTCCCCTCGCCCACCACGGGCCCGCATCTCGCACACCTCCTGAGCGGCTGTCCCAGAGGGTGTACCGGAATTCGATCTAGCCACAGATGGACGCGGATTTCCGCAGATGAAGGGATTCGCATTTCTCCGAATCTGCGTTTCATCCGCGTTCATCTGCGGCTCGTTTTTTGAAGTCCCGCCGCGCGCAGCGCGACCCCAAAACCCCGTCATTCTGAGGTTCTATCTTTCAACGCAGAGACGCGGAGACGCAGAGGCCGCGGAGGAAGGCTCTCAGTTTGCATGGCGCTCACCATTCGGTGACCGCTCCGGCAGTTCCTCTGCGTCTCTGCGTCTCTGCGTTAAAATCAGATCCGAACTGCATAGCCACGGCTCAGGATGACATTTTCCGATGCGGCGCTGCGCGCCAGGGCGGCATCCCACTCATCCGAACGAATCCCGCTACACCCTCTCAGCGCGGTCGCCTCAAAACGATCCGCCGACCTGCCACTCCTCGATCAACTCCTTGGGCAACTCGTTCAAAAAGCGCGACGGACGCTGGAGCATTTCTCCGTATCCCGCATTCAGCCGCAGCGAAGGATAGGTCAGGTAAAGCTCATCCTTCGCCCGCGTCACCGCGACGTAGAAAAGCCGGCGTTCCTCCTCGATCGCATCCGCATTCTCCAGGCTCCGGCTGCTCGGAAACATCCCGTCCGCCATCCAGATCACGAAGACCACTTTCCACTCCAACCCCTTCGCCTGATGCACGCTGGAGAGCGTCACCATCTCGGTGTCTTCCGCGGTCGCCGTCGCCTCATGATCGAGGCTCGTGAGCAGCGCGAGTTGGTCGAGGAAGTCCCCCGCGCTCTCATACTGCTTTGCGAAATTGGCGAGCGTGTTCAGGTCCTCGCGACGCGCCTCGTAGTTGGGAAATTTCGCCTTCGCGTAGTCGTCGTAGATCGCCTCCACCACGCTCGCGATCATCTCCGCAGGCGGGTTCGGCTTCCCCGCCGGCGCGAGTTCTTCCAGCGTGTGCGCCACCTGCTGCCACGCCTTCGCCGACTTCGCCGGCACCTTCAGCGGCATCAGCAAGTCGTGAAAACTCAGCTCTCCCTTCCGGGAAAATGCCTCGCTGAACTGCGCCCACAGCGCCTCCGCCGAGCGTGCCCCGATCCCCGGGAGCAGCCGCGCCATCCGCTTGAAGGCCACCTCATCGCGCGGATTCACCGCCAGCTTGAGGAAGGCCGCCACATCCTTCACGTGTGCCTGCTCGAAGAAGCGCAGCCCGCTCGTGATCTGGAAGGGCACCCCGTGCCGCGTCAGTTCCATCTGCACCTCCATCGAGTGATAATGCGCGCGATAGAGCACCGCGATCTCATCCAACTCGATCCCCTCCTCCCGCAAATCCAGAATCCGCTGCGCCACGAAAAGCGCCTGCTGATTTGAATCGCCGAGCGGCACCAACCCCGGCTTCACCGGCGCCGCGCCGCGGGCCGCCACCAGTTCCTTGCGGAACTGATTTACGTTCGCGGCGATCGCCGCGTTCGCCACTTCGAGAATGTCCGGCACGCTCCGGTAATTCGTCTCGATCTTATAGACCTGCGCCTTCGGGTACCGCTTCGGGAAATCGAGGATGTTTTTGAAATTCGCCCCGCGCCACGAGTAGATCGACTGCGCATCGTCGCCCACCACCATCACGTTCCCGTGATGCTTCGCGAGCATGTCGATGAAGTCCGCCTGGATTCGATTTGTGTCCTGGTACTCATCCACGAGCACAAACTGAAACTGCTTTTGGTACCGCTCCGCGATCGCCGGATTTTCCTGGAGCAGCTTCAGCGTCTTCTCGAGCAGATCGTCAAAATCGAGCGAGTTCGCCTGCCGTTTCTTCGCCTCGTATTTCTTCTGCGCGTCCACGATCCGCTCGCTGAACTCGAGGAAGTGTGGATGCTTTTCCACTAGCACCTGCTCGATCGAGCGCCCCGTATTGATCGCAAAGCTGAATACATCCGCGAGCACCTCGCCCTTCGGGAAAAGTTTCTCCTTCGGATTCACCCCCAGCGCCACGATCACCGCATCGAGCAAGTCCTGCTGATCCTCCCGATCCATGATGGAAAAACCCGGCGCGAATCCCGCCTCGTTCGGATGCGCGCGGAGCAGCCGATTGCCGACTGAATGAAACGTCCCGCCCCACAGCCCGGAGATGTCGTTCGGCAAAAGGTTCGCCACACGATCGAGCATCTCGCGCGCAGCCTTGTTCGTGAAGGTGAGCAGCAGGATGCCCGAAGGCGGCACCCCATTCTCGATCAAGTAAGCGACGCGATAAGTCAGCGTCCGCGTCTTCCCGCTCCCCGCCCCCGCGATCACCAGCGCCGGCCCCGGTCCTGCCGTCACCGCCGCGCATTGCTGCGCATTGAGTTCCGCCGCGAAGTCGATGCGCGGTGCATTGGAAGCGTGACGCTGGAGCGTGTATTGGCGGGCCATTGAAGAGAGGGCGAAGGGCGAAAGGCGAAAGGCTATGGGCGAAAGGCGAAGGGCTAAAGGTCAAAGGCGGCACCGCGCCGCCATTTGAGGCTTGCCCGCTGCGTGCGCAGTCCGCTTACCTTCGCAGGGTGAGAGGTGAACGTGAAACCAATCAGGGGATTCCGCCGGAGTAACGAAGGGCGTTGCTCGGCAAAGAAATTTCAAACGCTTTTCCATGGCCACCAAACGCAAACCCGCCAAGGCCCCGTCATCCGCGACGCGGCGCACTCCCGACCGTTTCAGCCCGCGCATTCTGGCGCGATCGGTGATCGCGATCCCACTGCTCGAGGAGATCAAGGCCGAGCGCGACACCATCGATGAGTATCGCAAGAAACATCCGGAACTGACCAAGGGCCGCACGGTCGCCGTCTTCTATCGGCCCGGTTTTGAAGGCGGCGCCAGCGCGGCCTGGCGGGAGACGAAGAAATTGTTGAAAGACGCAGAAACGCGGACGCGGGATTATTTCACCCAAATGGAACCCGGGAAGCCGCCGATCGGGCCGCAGACCATTGCAAAGCCGATCAAGGTCAAAGGCAAAGACATCAGTCTCGCCACGCTTCACGGACGCGTCAGCCGGTTCCTGCTCGCGATGAGCGACGACTCGGACACGCGTCCCGTCGCGGGCATCTGGCCGAAGCGGCACAAGGTCATCATCGACATCAACCTGGCGTTTAAGCCCCGGGATGGCGTCTTGAGGCGCGTCCAGGCATTGACCAAAACGCCGCTGGAAACAGATACCCGCCGGATGGCGAAAGGCTTGATCGCCCAACATATCGACGACGCAAAAAAGGCGGCCGGAGTGGACGATCCGGATCAGAAAATCGATCCGATCAAGACCGAGATCGCGGCGCAGTACGTCTTCGCGCGGCTGGAGGGGACGGTCATCCTCGCGCTCGTCGCGATCGATGAGCGACAGGCCGAAGCGCTCGCCGAGGAGGAAGCCATCGAGGCGCAAAAGCGCGGCGACCCATGGGCGCAGGAGGTGGCCACGATCGACGCGACGGGCTGCGTGGTCGTCGATCGGACCAGGCTGGAGGTCGGCCGCTTCCGCACGATCCACCACATCTGGCCGGATTTTCGCATCCGCACATGCACCGTGAAATCCGTGGCGACCGTCAAGGCGGACGCCGCGCATCGCTCCTTCAGCGCGCTCGGCAAAGGAGTGACGTGGGCGGTGGTGGACACGGGAATCCAGGGCGATCATCCGCACTTCAAGCGGCATAAGAACGTCGATCCGACGTCGAGTTATCATCACGATTTCACCGGCGTGCCGGGCGCGGGACCGAAGACGGCGCTCTCCGATCCGCGCGGCCACGGGACCCATGTCGCGGGCATCATCGCCGGCGAGCAGGTGCGCGAGGCAGCGACTCCGGAGGAGGACATGCGCGCGGTGTTGCAGGAGTTGGGCGAACACAAGGTCGCCGAATTCAAGGAAATCACGCTCGACGCTATCCGCGGGATGGCGCCGGAGACGAATCTCGTGAGCCTCAAGGTGCTCGATGAATTCGGCGACGGCGACGCCGGCAGCGTCATCGCCGCGCTCTCGCACATCCAGCTCATCAACGGCCACGGACGCGAGCTGCACATCCACGGCGTGAACATTTCGCTCGGCTACCCGTTTGAGGCGAAGTGGTTCGCCTGCGGCCACACCCCGCTCTGCGTGGAGATCAATCGCCTCGTCAAATCCGGCGTCGTCGTGGTCATCGCCGCGGGCAACACCGGCTACGGCACCTTGCAGACCGCGAGCGGCGCGAGCGAGACGGGGCTCGATCTCACCATCAACGACCCCGGCAACGCCGAGCACGCGATCACCGTCGGCTCCACCCATCGCGACGAGCCGCACAAATACGGTGTCTCGTATTTTTCCTCGAAAGGCCCCACGGGCGATGGCCGCCTCAAGCCCGACCTGCTGGCACCGGGTGAAAAGATCATCTCCTGCGCGGTGCCCGGCTCGAACCTGAGCAAGGTGGAAGGCAACGCCAGCAAAAGCCGCTACATGGAAACCAGCGGCACGAGCATGGCCGCGCCCCACGTGAGCGGAGCGATTGCCGCGTTTCTTTCCATCCGGCGGGAATTCATCGGCGAATCCGAACGCGTGAAACAAATCTTCCTCTCCACCGCCACGGACCTCGGGCGGGATCGTTATTTCCAAGGCGCGGGCCTGCTCGACCTGATGCGCGCCATCCAGTCGGTCTGAGAGGGCGTCTAAAAAGGTGCATGCGCTCTTCCCTCTTTGTCTTGCTCCGGCTCTTGCTCTCGTTCGCGCGGGGAGAGCAAGAGCCGGAGCAAGACAAAGAGTAAGATTCCCGCGGGCATCGCCGACTTTTTAGACGCTCACATTTTCGCAACCAACCGCACCACCCAAAACAAACCATGAAAGACATCGCAGGAATCCCATACGACTGGGCCCGCTTCGACAAGGACGGCCAGCCACTGAACGACCCGAGAATCCCCGCCGGCACGACCGACCTGATCGTGGTCTCGCATGGCTGGAAGAACAGCGAGCCTGACGCCACCGATCTCTACACCAAGCTCTTCACAAACTTCGCCAACTCGACGAAGGGCGATTCCGCCTACGCCGCGCGCAAGCTCGCGATCATCGGCGTGCTCTGGCCGGCCAAGCAGTTCGACCTCGCCATGACCAACGTCGGCGCATCCGGCGCGAAGGCCGGCGGCGCGCTTTCGGCCGGGTCGTCAGCGACCGCCGCCGACTCGGAGAAAGCGATGCAGGAGGCGATCGATCGCGCGGCGGCCTTTTTCGATGAACCCGGCGAGGCCGAGGAAATCGCGAAGCTGCGCACGCTGACCGAGCGCCTCGAAAAGAATGAAAAAGGCGCGAAGGAGGAATTCATCGGCGCACTGCGGCGCATGCTCGATCCGGACGGGCAGGCCGCCGCGATGAAGAGCGACGACGACGCGTCGCGGAAGTTTTTTGGCGGCAACGCCGAGCGCATTTTCGACCAGGCCAAACAAGCCGCCCCGGCGAGCACGCAGGACTCCACCGCGCCCGTCGCCCCGAAGGATCCCAAGGCCCCGGTCGGCTCTGCGAGCGGACAGGAAGCCGGCTTTTTCGGTGACCTCGTATCGGGTGCGGCGAACAGCGTGGCGAACCTTTTGAACCTGACGACTTACTTCAAAATGAAGATCCGCGCCGGCAACGTCGGCTCGAAAGGAGTCGCACCGCTCATCGACCGCCTCGCCGCGCAGGTGCAGCGCGTGCATCTCGTGGGGCACAGTTTCGGCGGGCGGCTGGTCGCGGCCGCAGCCGCGGATTCCAAGACGACGAAGATTCATTCGCTGTCGCTGCTGCAAGCGGCATTTTCGCACAACGGCTTCTCCCGCACGCGCGACGGCTTCTTCCGCAGAGTCGTGGACGGAAAGCGCGTGAACGGACCGATCCTGATCACGCACACGAAGAACGATCGCGCCGTCGGCCTCGCCTATCCCGCCGCCTCGCGCATCAGCCTCGACAAAAAACTCGGGTTTGGCGACGCGGACGACGAGTTTGGCGGCATCGGCAGCAACGGCGCGCAGCAGATGGACAAGGACGAAATTTTCACCGGCGCGAATACGCTTCTCGAAGTGAAAGGAGCGTATGACTTCAAGGCGGGGAAACTGCACAACCTCGAGAGCAGCAAATTCATCGTGGATCCCGGCGATCCCAAGAAGGACGCGCATGGCTGGGTTTTCGTCCCGCAGGTCGCGTGGGCGATCAGCCGGGCATTCGTGACCGCGTGACCGGCGAAGTGGGCGGCTGAGCAGCCTCCAGAGGCACACCGTTTCCGCGGCGCTGCCGAGGCAGGCTGAATACCGTCGGGCGAAAGAGCGACGTGACGGCGCGCGCCGCCCTGTCCGTGCGCAATTCCGGGCCGCGCGCTTTTCCCGCACACCCGAGCCACGCCCCGCGAAGCGCGAAATGTCTTGAACGGACACCCCTTCGCCCCGAAATACGCCGACCCAAAAAAATGCCCGATCCCGACCTGCGCGACCAAATCAAGGAGATGATGGTCGAAAACCTGATGCTCAAAGTGCCGAAAGAGGAAATCGCCAACGATCTCCCGCTGTTTGGCGCCGAGGGGCTGGGCCTGGATTCCATCGACGCGCTGGAACTGGTCGTATCGCTGGAAAAGCAGTTCGGCGTCAGCGTGCCGAACTCGGAGGCGGCGCGGCTCGCGCTCGCGACCGTGGACACGATCCACGACTACGTGCTCGCGAACCGGAAGGCTTAGGAGACCGAAAGCCTTCGTTCTTGCCTCACCCGCCTTCGTTCCGCAGCCTCCCTCGCCGTGGCCACGGCAGAACTGCAATCCTCCCTCGCGCAATTCGCCACCTTCGCGCGTTCGCTGAAGGGCGACGAAAAGAGCGAGGCGCAGCTGTTCCTCGATCACTTATTCCGCGCCCTCGGCCACGGCGGCGTGCAGGAGGCCGGCGCTACGCTGGAGTTTCGCATCGCGAAGAAGCCCGGCTCCGCACAACTCGAACTCATCAAAGGCGACGACGCGGTAAAGGCCAAGGGCGGCATGAAATTCGCCGACCTGCTCTGGCCCGAGCGTGTGCTCATCGAGATGAAATCGCGCGGCGCGAATCTCGAAATGCACTACGACCAGGCCTTCGAGTATTGGACCCACATCGTCCCGCGCCGGCCGCCGTTCGTCATCCTCTGCAACTTCGACGAGTTCTGGATCTACGACTTCAACACCCAGCTTTTCGACCCCGTTGAAAAAATCTCCCTCCG
>JANOAZ010000321.1:0-4422 GCA_031411395.1 Chthoniobacteraceae bacterium | reverse complement strand
CGACCCGCGTGAACTTGTGGGCACGCTGGCCAGCCATCGTGAGGGCGAAGTCCTTCACATGCTTGCGGCTGATGAGTTTGGTGCTCATGCCGCCACCTCCGTCGGTTCGGGGCGATACTTCAATTGCGCGGTTGTGCATTCCTCGGCGAGGATGTCCTCACGCCGGCCGATAAACAGGGGTTGATAGATCGCGCCGGATTCCCGAAACGCATACAAGAAGCGACATTCCACGATCTGCCCCGCAGCCGGCACGTTGTGGCTAGGCGGGATCGTCACATTGCCCGCGGGCTTGATCTTGTCGCCCTCGAAGAGGAGCAGCGAAACGCTGCGTTTCGCGTTGACCTTGCCGACGATGAACGAGGCGGTCTCGTGGAACTTCAGCTTCAGGGCGTCGCCGCCGCTGGCGGGACGGCCCGGAGTGTAGGTGCCGGCCAGCTTCTTGAAGACCGCGCCCTCCTTGTTGTCGGTGTGGAGCCGTTGCAGGAGTTCGGCCTTGTGCGCGGTATCGAATGCGGTCTCGGCGGTGCGCAGGTGCGGCCCGTGTCCGGGCACGAACTGCATCAAGGCGAAGAGCCGGTCGCGATACGGGGCGCTCCGGTGGTCGGTGCCGTGGAGGGCGAGCAGGTCGAAGATGACCAGGGTGTCGCCCAGGGCCTCGCCGTCGAGGAGGAACGAGCCGGGGATCTCCCGCGCGGCATTCACGACGGGCTCGGGCAGCGCGACGACCAGGCCCCGGCGGTTGATGCCGATCATCGTGTCGCCCTGCTTTTCGATCATCTGTCTGCGCCCGTCGAACTTTTCCTGGATCGCCCACGCCGGATCGGTGACGAGCCGGGCGGCCGCCTCCGCGTCGATCGGGTTGAGCAGCATCGGCAGGATGCCAGTCGCCCGGGCCTCGTGGTCCGTCTGCTGGTAGGGCACGCCGGACTCGCCCGGACTGTAGCCTTTCGCCAGCTTCTCGCAGATGAGCTTGTCGTAGATGCGTTTCGCCTCGTCGTAGGGAACGGGCTCGGGATTCTTCTGCCCGGATTGCAGCGCGCTGCCGCGCCTTCCGTATTGAAACTGGACGACGAATCCGCCGTCCTTCGGCACGATGCTGGCCTGATAGGTCTTGTCAGACGAGCCCTGCCGGAAAAAGAGCGTGAGGTGCTCCATGGGTTTTGTTCCTTTCTGGTTTTGGTTTTTGGGTTGAACGCAAAAAGGCCAGCCGGTGAGGGCTGGCCTGATGCGGTGATTCGTTGATCGTGGCGGCTGGGATGAACCGAGCCGTTTGCCGGTGCGTGGCGGACACCACAAGGTGTGATTGACGTTGCTTGAAGCACAGAAGCGCGAGACAAAGGGGCTAGGAGGAACTGAACTGAAGATCGCGAACTGGAACCTTGCCCGTGTCCTGCCATCCCAAACGCGCGCGAACACAATCCGCGAGCGCATGGCGGAGGTTGATGCCGACATTTGGGTTCTCACGGAAACCCACGAAGAGCTGTCTCCGGGCATTGGGTTCTCGGGCGTCTTCAGCGGTGAACCCGACCAGCCATCAAAGATCGGCGAACGCTGGGTTGGCATCTGGTCGCGTCATCGCGCGGAACCTCTCAATGCGTTCGTCTCCGATGATGCCCGGTGCGCTGCGGCTCGAATCTGCATCCCGAATACCCGGGAGATCATCGTCTTTGGTTGCGTCCTTCCCTGGGTCGGAAGCGCCTGGCGCGACACCGGGTCCAAACACGGCGCGTTCGATGCCGCACTCCATCTCTATGTGGAAGACTGGCAACGTTTGCGATCCGCGAATCCGGATGCCGTCTTCGTGGCAGCCGGTGATTTCAATCAAGACCTCGCCCGATGCCACTACTACGGTTCAAAGCAGCAACGCCTTCTCCTTGAGTCTGCACTTGGATCGGTGGGACTGGCGGCCTTGACCGGTGGAGACGGCGACCCTATCGCGCGTGATTCACCGCCATGCGCCTGCATCGACCATATCTGTATTTCAGTCGAGCCAACCTTGCCGGTGGGGCGGACAACGCGATGGCCCGACCTTCCGGCCCCAGACAAGCGAATCTCGGATCACTTCGGAGTTGCCGTCGAGTTCTACGTTTGACCGTGCAACCGGCCAAATCAGCCACCCTCACTCCCCGACGCCCGTCCGCGTTCCGACCGTCCCCGGTGCGGCGAGCGCGAAAGCAATTTCCTTGCAGACAGGCAGACCTGAGTATCTCCGCGAAATGACTGTAGCGTCGAGCCACTTCAACGCCGAGGAACGCGCCGACGCCGCCTTGGTTGTTCGTCTGCTCGGAACGCTCACGCAGACCTTCTCCGCGGAACCAGGCAGCGACGCCGAGGTCCGCCTGCTGCGCGCGTGCGCCGCGGTCACTGGTGACTTGCAGGTCGTCGACAGTTTTTCTGTCGCTTGCCTGGGGTCTCTCATTCTTTACTTGATCGAGCGGAAGGAGGTCGACGAAGCGGTTGCGCTTTCCCGCCGAGAGATCGCAATACGGAGGGATCTCGATAATTCCGGACAGTTGGCGCAGGCGCTCAGACGACAGTCGCGTGCACTGGAGAGCGCGGAACAATTGGAGGAGGCCCTCGAGGCGCTGGCCGAGGCCTTCAGTGCGGCACAGGACGCGAACGAGCCCGATCTGGCTGTCACCTTGCTCCTCGATCGTGCACGCATTCTCGGAACCCGCTTCGGCAGGTTCGACGAAGCGCTTCGAGTATTACAGGACGCTCACGAGCTCGGTGGTCGCGCCGGTGGTCTCGATATCCGTGAGCGGGTTCGGGAGCAGATCGAATTGGCCCTGTCGTGGATGCTTCAATCGGCGTGGGCGGCGGAAGAGGCAGGCGAGACTGACACAGCCACTCAACTCTATCTCCTGGTTGATGAGACCGCGCGGACCCTCGGCATGCCCGCCTTTGCGGCACAGGCTCAGTACAACCACGCCAGAATGCTAGGAGCAACGATGGGGCAACCGGATCGAGCGCTCCCGTTGGCGCAGAGAGCCCTTGCGCTTGCGCACGAATACGCCCTCGACGATCAGGTGCAGCACGCAACACAGCTCATTCGCGCCATTCGGCGAGATTTGGAGAATCGGTGAATTTCGAACCCACGACCGGACGAATTCCTCAGCTCGTGGCATGGGCGAAGAGCCATCAGCTTGCGGTCCTTACGGGCGCCGGCGTTAGCATGCTTCCACCATCGTCTCTTCCATCATGGTGGCGCCTGAATGTCGACGCGTACAGAGCATTCGCCGGCGACGATCCAGAACTTCGTGAATTCGCCGAAGCCGTTGAGAAGCTGCCGCTGCCCCCGAGCGTGCTAGCGCAGTTCCTGTGGGAGATCCTCGGTAGCGACGAGTACCCGAATTCACTGGCCGTCTTGCGAAGCGGAGTGCCGAATCAGAATCATCGCGTTCTCGCTGCGCTGGCCGCAAGCGGTTGCCTCGCGGATATCGTTACTCTGAATTTCGATCAGCTTCACGAGCGAGCACTCGAATCGGCAGGAGTCGAGTACACCGTGAACGTCGCCTCGCCGACGGAGGGACTGAGCACTCCCAAGAATGAAACTCTTGGTGTCTGGAAACTCCACGGCACGATCGATCAGCCTGAAACGATATTTGCCACGCTGGACCAGACAACCAGGGAGCAGGGTATCGGCCCTGAAAAGAAGGCCGCCCTTCGCGACGTCAGAGCGCGGGCGAACCTGCTGGTACTGGGTTACTCCGGCGGCGACTTCTTCCTCGACCCGGATTACCTCGGTTTCATCTCACAGTCGTGCCCTGGGACGCTGATCTGGAACATGCGCCCTGGCGAAATAGCTTCTGACAATCACCCGCTCGTCCGAATGAGCCGCGAAAGGCCGGAGATCATTATCTGCGAGGGTGTCCTTCCCGAGTTGCTCGATCAGTTGGCAAGCGCTTGCGGCGTCACGCTTTCCGCCGTAAACGCCAGCGGCCGCGACGGAGTGATTCAAGAGCCCATCGCGTGGAAGCCGCCGCAAGGCGCGTGGGCTGGCCACCTCTTCTCGAAGGTGTTCCGGCACATAGGAGCGGCTGACCAAGAGCTGGCCTGCTACCGCTGGGAGGCCCATCGCGCGTTGACGTATCCGGGCCCACACCGCGCGGCGTGGGCTATGGAGGGACTGGGAGTCTGGTATCTTGCCCATGGTCATCGCGAGCTCGCGAGATCGTTCCTGTCGGCGCTTTACGAGTTGCTCGAGATCACGGGTGACACGTATGCACAGGACAGGGTTCGTCACGCGCTGGGCCAGCTTTATAGAAGGTTTCCACCCGGTTCGGCCGAGCGTCAGGACTGCGCTCGACGTCTGCTGTCCCTCGCCGAACAAGCGAGAGACGCGCCGGTTCTAAACGATGTGGGACTGCTGCAGTACGAGGAGAAAGCGCACGGCGATGCGATAGCGACGTTCGAAAAGGC
>JANOAZ010000320.1:0-12149 GCA_031411395.1 Chthoniobacteraceae bacterium | reverse complement strand
TCCGCGGTTTCAAAAAACAAATTTTGGTTTAGCGCCGTCCGTGGAAGGAAATGTCGGATCTCACCCGTTTCCTCGTCCGCGTCTTCTGCGTTCTCCGCGTTATCAGCGGCCAGCTTCATCGCTGGATTCGGGCTGGCCGCTGCCGGTCAATCTACCATCCCGACGGTGCGCTGGAAGTAGGCGAAGTCTTCCGGGAGGTCCTGGACGAAGCGGGCGGGGGTGCCGGAGTAGAGCGCGTGTTCGTCGGCGAGCGGCTTGTGGAGCATCGACTTGGCGGCAAGCACGCAATAGTGGGGCAGGTGGGCGCCGCCGAGCAGCACGCAATTTGTCCCGACGAAGCAGTAATCGCCGATCGTCACCGGGGCTGAGGACTGGCGGGATTTTTCGAGGTCGATGCTGTGGGTGATGATCTGGGAGTTAAAGCCGGCGAAGGTGGCGAACCGGCCGACGGTGACGCGGGCGGTGCAGTCGATGATGTGCCGGTTGGTCATCGCGGAATGCTCGCCGAGGATGAGTTCGGGGCGGCGCTCGGGCTCGTGGGCGAAGTGCCGGGCGTGGCCGCTGGGAAAGCCGGTGATCCAATTGCCGCGGCCGATCCGCGAGTGCGCCTTGAGATGAATGAGTTCGAGATTCTTGCAGACGGTGAGCGCGCCGATGACGGTGCCCTCCTCCATGATCAGCCGCTTCGGCCGGACCCACGCGAGGCCGATCTGCGCGGTGGGGTGGATCTGGTAGCCGAATGCGATCTCGAGCAAGCGGCGCCGCAGTGGCCAGGGAAGGAGGAAGCTGACGAGGGTGATCAGCAGGTCGATCATGGGGCGGAGGCTTCGCGGTAAACTTCGATGTATTGCTGCACCATGCGCTCGGTAGTGAAGCGGCGCGCATTCGCCAAACCTTTTTGTCCCCAATCTTCGCGCTCCCGCGGATCGGTGAGGCGCAGGACGTCGGCGGCGAGTCCGTCCTCGTCCTCCACGTCGCGGATCAGGCCGCCGTCGCCGGCGACCTCGGGCATCGGGCCGGAATTGCTGCACACCACCGGGCAGCCGCAGGCCTGGGCTTCGATGATCGGCCAGCCGAAGCCCTCGAAGCGGGAGGGGAAAAGCAGCGCGGTCGCGCGGTTGTAAAGCGCCTCGAGGAGGTCGTTGCCGGGCTTGCGGACCTCGACGATGCGGGCGGCGATCTGGAGCGATTCGGCGAGCGCGCGCAGCTCCGCGGAGAGCGGCTGGCCGGCGATGACGAGCTGGCCATTCCACTGGGGTGCGACCTTCGCGAAGATGCGGAGCACGCCTTCGCGGTTCTTGCGGCGGAGATTGGAGCCGATGTGGAGGATGAAGGGGCTGGTTAGCGCGGGGATTTGCGCGAGCCGGGCGTCGGCTTCGTCGCGCGGGATCGGATGATAGGGATGATTCAGCCCGATGGGGATGTAGCAGGTGCGCGCGCCGCGGCGGGCCGTGTCCACCATGCGATCGGCGTCGGCCTTGGTGGCGGAGGAAACGCAGACGATGACCGAGGCGCGCGAGAGGCTGTTGAGGATCCAGCGTTGGAGCCACTTCCCGGCGGTCGAGGCGGGGCAATCGGTGTCCTCCCCGAGCGCGCCGCGTACGGCGAGCAGATCGTGGCAGGTGATGACGACGGGAATGCCGGGCAGGCCCGCGGCGTACATGGCATTGCCGTGATCGCAGATATGCACGATGACGCGGGAGCGATCCTCGCGGCGGAGCCGGCGGCGCAGGAGGCTGGGAAAAAGAAGGTATTTGTCGAGATAGGCGAGCCACTTTCCGACGCCGTGGAGGCTCGATGCGCCGAGGCGGCCGAGCCAAACGGGCGGCTGCACGAGTTCGGCCGAGACGCCGCATTTCCGCAGGCCATCGTGCATGGCCACGGCGAAGCGCTGCATGCTCTCCTGCGCGTCGCGCGGATAATTGCCGACGAGGATGACGTGCATGGTGCTCAGAACTGAGTGCTCACGCGGCGATGCGGCTGCTTTCTTACCAGGCACTTCCTCACCTCTCGCGCCCTATGGGCCAAAACGCGCGATGTCCGGGTCTTCGATTTCGCCATGGAGCTGATCTGCGTAAACGGATCGGCCGCGCACATTTTTCGCCCCCGCGGGCGATTCGGGTTCGCTCTTGAGAGGGTCGGCTGCGGCGATGGGAATCTCGACCTGATTTGAAGCGAGACAGAGGCCGCCTGAAAAGACGGCGAGACCGAGGAGCATGGGCACGCCCCACTGGCCGATGAGCACTTCGGGCAGGGCGGCCGCGAGCAGGAGCAGGGGGAGCGGATGGTCGCGCTTCAACGAATCCAAGGCCCGAATGGCGAGATGGAAGACGATCGCGATGCGGAGGCCGATGTAAGTGAGGCCGAGAATGGGACCGCTCTCGCGGACGATGCGGCCCCAATCTCCTTCGCCGAGGTTGAAGAGGACCTTTCCGTAAAGAAAACCGGAAGCGGCATTGGTCCCCATCCCGAGGCCCGTGCCAAAAAAGTTCGCGTCTGCCATCGCGGTGAAAGGTTCGAGAAGTCCGCCGATGATTCGAAAAACCATGCCGTCCCTGAGTCCGCCGCCGCCTTCGATCCGGGACTGATGAATCTCGACTCCCTGCTGGAATTCCGACCAGGAATTGAGCGCGAAATAGGCGGCGCCGCCGATCACCACCATCTTCATACCCCGACCGAAGAACGCCGGTTTTTTCAGGCAGATGATCGCCACGGTGATGACGATGAGGGTGACCGAGCCGAGCGCGGCGCGGCTGCCCGAGACCCCCACCATGATGGCCACGGCGGCCAGCGCGGCGGTGGCCAGCTTTTGATTCGCGGCGCCCTTCTGCATTTGGGGGTAAAGGGCGAAGGCCGAGACCATGCTCAGATAGGTGACAAGTCCCGCGGTGAAGGAGAAAGTTCCGGGCGGGCGAATCTTGCCAAAGCCGACATCCAACTGGCCGCCGGTGGAGCCGCCCGCGCCGTTGTTGATCCACGCATCGGGGGACGCGCGGAATTGCGCGAGCACGAGCAGGCACATCGGGATGCTCGTGATGAGGAGCCACTTCCCCATCCGGTCCATGTCCTCTTTGGTGAAGACATTCGGGATGAGGAAGATGAGCGGAAGATGCAGAAAGCTGGTGCGAAAACCGTAAAGGGTGACGAGCAGATTTCCATCTCCGAAGAGTTCGGACGCAACGAAGCAAATCAGGCCGAGGCCGACGAACCAGCCGATGAACGAATTGCGCGGAAACACCCCGGCGGACGCTGCGCAGACGTAAATCAGAATGACGACGGGGTCGCGAATCAGGAGAATGGGATTGGACCAGCCGGGCAGGATCCACTTGCGCAGGGCGCCCTCCAGAAGCAGCAGCCAGAAATAGAGCCAGATGAGCCGCTTCGTGGCGACCAGCCCGGGCGCCGTCTCGGTCGCCGCCTTGGGTCGTGGAAGCAGGTCCTCGTCGGTGGACGAGGAAAGGAAGGTGCGAGCCATCATACTACTCGTATCCGCGGGATGGCTCGTTGTCGCCGGACAATCCCCCACCGAGTGCCTCTCGCGGCGGCGCGAACTGAGTCGATTCGGTGGGAATGAAGCAGTGGTTCGTCACGATAGGACGCGGGAGGAAAGCAGGTTCCCAGCCAGCGGGAACGAGCTGCGAGGCGGGGCGGTTCATCGTCCGTGGAGCTTTTCGGCGTAGATGGATCGACCTCGCACGGTGCGATTCGGATTGGTGACCGAGTCGGGGCTGATTCGAAAGACTTCGGGTTGTTCCTCCGGGGGGCGATTCGCCGCGGCGAGGCACAGGCCGGCGCCAAAGGTGGCAAAGCCGAGGATGGTCGGAACCCCAAACTGTCCGCTGAGCACGGACGGAAAGACGGCGCAGAAAAGGAGCATCGGCAGCGGATTTTCCTCCGCCAGGGCGCGGCTGGAACGCAAGCCGAGCACGATCACGATGCCGACGCGCAGCGCCAGATAGGCGAAACCGAGCAGAGGTCCGCTCTCGCTGACGATGCGCGCCCACTCGCCCTCTGCGAGCAGGAAAGAGCGCTGCCCGTAGAGGATGCCGCCGGCGGCGGTGGTGCCGAGTCCGATCCCGCTGCCGAGGAATGGCGTTTCCTGGATCGCTTCGAAGGGCTCGAGGAAACCGCTCAGCGTCCGCTGCACCAGACCAAACTGGACGCCGCCGCCATCGGTGAGCCGGCTCTCGTGAATGGTCATGCCTTGCCGAAAGGCGCCGGAATTGAACTGAAGCAGAAAGAACGCGACTCCGATGACCAGCGCCGCACGGACGCCTTTGGCGGAAAAGACGGGCTTGCGCACGCAAATGTACAGCAAGCCGATCAGGATGAGCGCGAAAGCCGTAAGCACGCCGCGACTGCCTGAGACGCCCATCATGATGCCGGTCGCGGGCACGGCGGCGAGGGCGATCTTGGTTTTGACGGCCTCGCGCTTGATCTGCCACGCCATGATGAAGGCCGCGAGCAGCCCGAGATAGGCACCGAGACCATTGGTGAATGAGAAGGTGCCCGGGGGGCGAATCTTGCCAAAGCCCACCGTCAACTGCGTGCCCACCGAGGCCCCGACACCCATGTTCACCCAGGCGTCAGGCGAGGCCCGGAACTGTGCCATGACGAGCATGGCCATGGGAACGGCGGTGATCATCAGCCATCTTCCCATCTTTTCGACGTCCTTGACGTTGAAAACCTGCGGGATGAGGAAAATCAATGGCAGGTGCAAGAAATTGGTCCGCAGGCCGTACATTGTAATGTAAAGATTCTGCTGGCCGGCGAAGATCGACGCGAAGCCGCTGGCGACGAACAGGATGGCAGCCCACATCATGAAGCCGTTGCGCGGGAAGATCCCGTTCGCGAGCGCCAGGATGTACATCAGGATGACGACGGGATCGCGGATGATGAGGAGGGGATTCGAGAGACCGGGTAGAATCCACTTTCGGAGCGCCCCTTCGAGGAGCAGAAGCCAGAAGTAGAGCCAGATCAGCCGTTTCAGGCCGACCAACGGGTCAGGCGCCGAAGTGGTAGCCGCCGGTCGGGCGACCGGTGAGGGCTCGGGGGGGGGAGGGACGAGCGTGGGGGGCATCATCCTATGGAAATGCGCTGCCACAGGCGAAGTGGCCGGCTAGGTGGAAGGGCGGGGCCGTCACCAGGGTGAAGGCAGAGGAAAGCAGATTGCCAGCCTGCCAGAATGGGGAAGCGCGTGGGAACTTTCATCGTCCGTGAAGTCTTTCGGCGTAGATGGAACGCCCGCGTACGGTTCGGTTCGCATTGGTGACCGAATCAGGGCTGATGCGGAAGACGTCGGATTCGGTCGGTTCCTTGGGAATATTCGCGGCAGCGAAGCACAAGCCGGCACCCAGCGTGGCGAAACCGAGAATCGTTGGAACCCCGAATTGACCGCTGAGCATGGAGGGGAAAACGGTGCAGAAGAGCATCGTCGGAAGGGGATTTTCATCGTGGAGCGCCCGGACGGCGCACCACCCGAGGGCGACCACGATGGCCACCCGCATTCCCAGGTAAATGAACCCGAGCAGAGGGCCGCTCTCACTGACCACGCGCATCCATTCGCCCTCCGCGAGGATGAAGGCTCTCTCCCCGGTGAGGATGCCCCCCGCCGCGGTCGTGCCGAGACCGATCCCGTTGCCAAAGAACGGGGTTTCCCGGATCGCCTGGAAAGGCTCGCGAAAGCCACTGAGCGTTCGCTCGATCAGGCCGAGTTGCATCCCGCCGCCCGTGGTGAACCGATTCTCGTGGATCGTCATGCCCTGGCGAAACTCCAGCTTGAACTGGAGCGCGAAGAACGCGACGCCGATGAGCAGTGCGACGCGGACTCCCTTCCCGAAAAAAACCGGCCGTCGCACGCAGACATACACGACTCCGGCGAGGATCAGCGCGAAGGCGCTCAGGACTCCGCGGCTGCCCGAGACGCCCATCATGATGCCGGTCACGGGCACGGCGGCCAGGGCCAGCTTGGGGTGAATGCTCCCGCGCTTGATCTGGCCCGCCATGATGAAGGCCGCGAGCAGGCCGAGATACGCGGCCAGTCCGTTTGTGAAGGAGAACGTGCCCGGGGGCCGGATCTTCCCGAAGCCCACGGTCAGTTGCGATCCGATCGAGCCGCCGACTCCGACATTGACCCACGCATCGGGCGACGATCGGAACTGGAGCAGCACCAGCATCGCCATCGGAAAGGCCATGATGAGCAGCCATTTCCCGATTTTTTCCACGTCCCTGATCGTGAATACCTGCGGGATGATGAAGACGAGCGGCAGGTGGAGAAAATTGGTCCGCAAGCCGAAAAGCGTGACGAAGAGATTGCCTTGTCCTGTGAAGATGGAGGCGATGGCATTCCCGATGAAGAGGAGGACCGTCAAAACGATGAAGGCGTTGCGGGGAAAAATCCCTCTTCCGAGCGCGAGCATGTAGATCAGCACCACTACGGGATCCCGGACGACGAGCAACGGGTTCGCCAACTGTGGAAAAATCCACTTGCGCAACGCCCCCTCGATGAGGAGCAGCCAGAAGTAGATCCAGATCAACCGGCGGATCGCTCCATGCCCGTCGAGGCCGGGGTCGGCGTCTGAGATCCTGTCCGCCTCGGCGAGGTGATCGCGAGGGACTTCCACAGGACACATTCGAGCATCGAGTGGAGGGCGCATGTTCACGGGGGAGGCGTTTGGGTTGCGCACGTGAGGATCCGGGAGAGGTGGGAATGATATTGTTCCCACGTGCGCCGACGGGCGGTCGTGCGTGCGGCAACTTTCATCGCCGAGAGTAACTGGAAATCGCGGGCAAGCAATTCGAGCTTTTCGGCAATTGCGTGCGCGGAACGGATCGGAACGATGAATCCCTCGCGGCCCTCTTCGATCAAGTCCGGGCCGGCCGTGTGTGCCGTGGCGATGATCGGCAGCCCCTGCGCCATGGCTTCGAGGAGCACGAGGCCGAAGCCCTCGAAAAGCGATGGAAAGACGAAGACGTCGTGATGCGCCATCTCCCGCAGGACCTCCGAGTGCGGCAGGGTGGGAATCCAGCGATGACGGCGGAGCGCTTCGTTCAGCGGCGCGCAGTCCTCGGTTACTTTGGTGCCGAGGATTGTGAGTTCCACGCGGTCGCCGAGGAGGTCCATGGCTTTGAGAAGATAGGAGAGCCCCTTGCGCTGGCCGAGCGAGCCGGCAAAGAAGACGCGCAGCTTCTCGCCGCGCGGGAGGGGCGCGGCATCGGCCACCGAAGACGGGGCGCCGTACGGGATGACGTGGATCGGCGCGGTCACGTTCGGGGCCGCTTCGATGGTTCGCTTGGTGAAGCTGCTCGCCACGATCACGGTGTCGGCGAGGGCGATCTCCTCGTCTTTGCGCGCCAGCTTCGCCGCGCTGTCGCGCATTCCGGAAAGGGTGCAGGCCCACTCGGGTTCGCGCTCCGCTTCCTCCGCATAGATCGCATGCGCGGCCCGCCAGTAGCCGATCGGCAGGTCGTAGAGGCATTTCACGCCACGCGCACGCGCCGCCGCAAATGTCGCCGCGGCCCCATCTTCATAAGCGTACACCCCGGTGAGGCCCGGCACCTCGCCGATCCGTCGCGCGACCCGCCGGTCGAGGCTGCGGAAGACGGCGTCGATGCTGCACGGGCCGGTTTCGTGGCGGCCGAGGAATTTCCAGCCGAAGCGGCCGGCTAGCATGCGCCCGGCCTCGCGCCACGGCAGATGATGGGTCCGCCCGCGGAGGATCTCGGGGAGCGCACGCCGGGCGAGTTGCTGCCGCAGGCCGCGCGGCAGGAGGTGGTTCAGCGACGACTCCGGGTTCCAGCTCACGCACGTCCAGAACTCCGCGAGCTGGCCGCGCTCCGCCAGCGCCATCGCGGCGTGGCGGACGTTCGCATTGCCCGTGGGATGAGAGAGCAGGATCATCGCAACGCGCCCGCCAGGACTTCGAGATACGCGGCGGCCACCGCCTGCACATCGTGCCGGGCGAGATGGGCGTCCGCACCTGCGCGGCAGCGGGTCCGCAGGGATTCTTCGGTGAGCAATCGCGCGAGCGCCTCCGCCAGCGCCGCGGCGTCTCCGTTCGGGAAGGTGATTCCGCACGGCCCGATCGCGTCGGGCAGCCCGCCCTTTTCCGAGCCGACGATCACGCAGCCGCAGGCGATGCCCTCCAGTGCGATCAGCCCGAAAGGCTCGGCCCACCTGGATGGCGCCACGAGGATATGATGACGATTGAGCGCCCGCGCCAGCGGCTCGCCGGTCAGCATCCCAGCAAACTCGACCTGCCCCTCCAACCCGAGGCGTCGGGCCTGCGAGCGCAGCGCATCCTCCTCGGGTCCTTTGCCGATGATCGTCAGCCGCGGCGTGTGCTGCCGCGCGCGCAGTTGGCCGAGCGCATCGAGCAATAGGTCCACGCCTTTATCCGACACGAGCCGTCCGAGGCAGACCAGCTCCCGATCGCGCACCACGTCGGGATGGAGGCGAAAGATCGATTGCTCGAAAGGGTTGTCGATGCGCACCGAAGCGATTCCGATGTGCCGCGCCATGGCGTCGCTGATCGTCACGTTTTTCCCGAAGCGCATGAGCATTCGTTTCAGGCGCGAATTCCAGTCCCCGGCCCCGATCCAGGTGTGATGCGCCACGACCAGCGGCTTGCGCAGGAGCAGGCCGGCCCACAGGCTTTTGAGGCTGATGTTATTTTGAAAAAAGACATCGCACCAACGCACCTGCCGGAGCAACTCGCCGCGGGACGGCGCGCGGATGATCGTGAATGGCCACGTCCGCCCGTCGTCCGCCGCAGTTTCGGTGAGCACCCGCACTTCATGCCCCACCCGCGCAAACTCCCCGGCGAGCAGCGCGGACACCGTCTCGATGCCTCCGACATCCGGTGAGAAGCGGAGCGAGGTGAGCAGGATATTCACGGCGAGTGAACTGGGGCGAGTTTGAAAAATAAGACCGTCATTCCAACCGGAGCGTAGCGAAGTGGGGGGAAACTCTCGCATCCGTGGGCGGAGGCGGCGCGAAGCGCACGGTCTATGAAACCGGCGATTGAAACTCAACGGACTCGCGGAACGCCGTCTTCAGCACCGCGTAGAGAATGTCCCGCGAGCAGAACTTCGGGGTCGCCGCGAAGACGTGATGCGTCCCCCAGCGCTCGAGCGCATCGATCAGCCGCTTCGGCGAATACGCCTCGGGATGATATTCGAGCGCGAAGGAATCAATGCGCGCCGCATCCTCGGCGGTGAGGCTTTCCACGATTTCGAGTTCCGCGCCTTCACAGTCCATCTTGCACAGCCGCACCCGCGTGATGGCTTCCTGGCGCAGGAGTTCCGGGAGGCTCACCGCGGAGACTTCCACCGCATCGCCCGCCGCCAGTCCGAGGTGCTGGGCAAATTCGGTGCTGGTCGTGTTCATCCCGCCGCCGAGTTGCGCCGTGCGATAGAGCGTGGTCGTGCCGGCCTTCGCCTTGACCGCCGTCGGGAAAAGCTTCACCCGGCTGTCGAAGCCATTCGCGGTGATGTTCTTTTTGAAAAGCGAGGCGTTCTCCGGGTCGGGTTCGAAGGCGTAAACCGAGCAGCCCTGCCATGCCGCGTAACACGAGAAGAAGCCCTGGTTCGCACCCACGTCGATGACCACATCGCCTTTGCGCAGCGGCATCGCCGGCACGTCGTAGTCGTGGTCAAACCACACCTCGCCGAACATCCGGTGGGCGGCGAATTTGCACTGGCAGGTGACGCCACTGCGGCGATCGACGACCCGGATCTCTTCATCGGCGCGGGCGGAGCGGCGTTTGCGCAGGATCTCGAGGGGATTGCCGTAGTTCTCCACGGAAGCAAGGAGATGACTGAGGCGGGAGAGGAGGGAGGACGGCATGGTTGGGAAAAGGCGGCTATTCGCAATAGAACCGGACGCTGGCCATCGGCGAGTCGTAGAGATCCTTCGCGCGGACGGGACGGCCCGAGTATTCGAAAAAGGAATACCCGCACCCCGCGAGCATCTCCACGAGCGTCCGCGCCGAGAGCTGGCGCTGCTCGAGATAGTTCAGATGCAGTTCAAAAAGGAGCACCGGCTTCCTCGCCGCGAGGTATTCCAGCGATCCTTTCACCGCTTCGTATTCGAAGCCTTCGATGTCGATCTTGATGAAATCCGGCGAGACTCCGAGGCGCTTCACACAGTCGGCAATGCTCTCGACCCGGACCTGGATTTCCTGCGGCTCCGCCCACATCGAGTGTTCGAATCTCTGGCTCTGCACAAAGCCCCCGACCGGGTCCACGAGCATCGTGAGCGTCGAGGGTTTCTCGCCGATCGCGATGGGTTCGATCTGCATCCGCGTTTCCAAATGACCCAGCGCGCGCATCGCTTCCAGGCGGCCTTGCAGCATCGGCGAGGGTTCAAAGCAGATCGTCCGGTTCTCCGGATGCGCCGCGCAAAACACCGCCGACATCAGCCCCGTGTGCGCGCCCACATCGAAGAGCACGCCCCCGCGGCGCGCCAGCCGCGCGATGCCCGCGACCTCCGAGCGCCCTTCGTGAGTCTCGGTGAAAAGGACGAGGTCCGACTTGCAGTCGCCGGGCACCACAAACGGCTGTAAGCCCTCGAGCGTGCAGCGGATGGCGTCGCCCTTTTCCTCCAGCCGCATCGCCGGAAAATCCTCGCCCTGCGTCTTGCGGACATACATCGCCTTGATTCGCTGCAAGAGCGGGCCGGGAACGATGGACCGCGCGAGTTGCTTGAGCTGCCTTTTCATGGGGAAGGGTGGGGATATTCGGCGGGCGCTACGCTTGCTCGCGAGGGACGACGATCGCGCAGGACACTGCTAACTCCATGCCACAATCCGTCCGTCGCGCCGCGAGTAACCGCTCCAGACCGCCTTGGCCAGCTTCAGACGCTGACTCTTGCGTGGATCGGCCTTCAGCAGGCACCAGCACGATTCCATCAAGTGGCGCGCGCTCAGCACGGGTCGCAGCCACCAGCGCGTCGATGGGTAAAATTTTTCGTAGAAGTATAGGTAACCCGCGTAAGTGTCGAAGATCCGCCGCTCGCCGCCCGTGTTACTATCGTGTCCTTCATGCTGGACGGTGTAGTCGGGGTAAATGCCCACCTTCCCGCCCACAGCCCGGAGTCGCGCCGAGATGTCGTAGTCCACGACCGACTGGCGGAAGGCGCGATCGATTCCGCCCACGCTCCGGTAGAGATCCATCCGCACGAGCACCGCGCTGGAATAGACAATCTCCATCGGCAGGAAGGCTCCCTGCCTCGCGGGCTCGGTGCCTTCGAGTTGTCTTTGCCAGGCCGTCCGCGCCACATTGCCGCGCGCAAAGATCGACGGCGGCGGCTGGAAATGTTCCCCCGCGCCACCCGGGCGCCCGTCCGGCGTCACTTGATTGAATCCGACCCAGGCCGCTTTCGGGTCGGCCCGGAAAGCTTCATAAGTCCGGGCAAAATCCCCGGGCAGGAATCGCACGTCGGAATCCACGAGCAGGGCATACGGAGTCCGCACTCCCTCCAGGGCGTCGGCGGCGGCGCCCGCAAAGCATTTCGGCGGGTCATTGCGCAGGATCCGCACGGGTGATTTCGCGGCGATGGAGGTGCGCGGCTCGCGCGAGCCATCATCGACTACCACGATCTCATGCAGGAGCCCCGCCTCGCGCTCGACCGAGGCGATCATCTCCTCCGCTTCGCCCCAGTTGTTATGCGCCGTCGCCGCGAGCGTCAGGTCGTTAAGTGGCATGGCTAATCGGATCGGCGGACAGAAAAAATGGCTGGGAAGCGTTACCTGACACCGCCAGCGAGAGCGGCCGTCCGGACGATTCCAGACAGACGCTTCAGGGCATTCAAATTGAGTAAGCGAGGGGCTTGCACCGTTTCACGATACGGGAGCGCGGGCGCGGGGAGTCAAGGGCCTTTTTCCAACCTCCTGACCGAGGCGCCGTCAAGCGGACCTGCCATCTAGTTACTGATGAGACTGTGACTTGGACGACACCCCCAATTCCCCCGCCTCGTTCCCACCCGCCTCGTTCCCAAACTCCGTTTGGGAACGCACTTGGGAGGGCAACTCCGTTGCCCAGGCGGGGGTGTCTGCGGGCGGCGCACCGCTCCCACCCGCGGACACCCCTCCCACGCGAAACAGAGTTTCGCCCGCAAGCGCATTCCCAAATAGAGTTTGGGAACGAGA
>JANOAZ010000319.1:0-69407 GCA_031411395.1 Chthoniobacteraceae bacterium | reverse complement strand
ACGGCCTTGTCGAAGTCCTTGTAGCTGCCGTCGTTCATCCCGAGCAGGATGGTGACGTACTTCGGCTTGTAAACGGCCACATCTTCCTCGAAGCGGGTGATCGCATCCGCCGCGCGATCGCCGCCCACGCCGGAGTTGTGGAACTTCAAATGGAGCTTCGGATACCGGGTGTAGAAGTAATTTTCCACATACTGCGTGTAGAGGCACTGGTGGGTGATCGAGTCGCCGAGGAAGACGATCGAGTCGCCGTCCTTGAGATCGAGCTTGTCGACGAGCGGCTTGAATTCGGAAGCGGGCGCGGCGGGTTTGGGCGCGGCGGTCGTCTGGGCAAAGACCGGGGTGGCGAGGAGCGCGAGGGCAGTGAAAGACGAGGTGAGGATGTGGTTCATGCTGGGAGTGTGGCGAGTGAACCGCGGGAGGACGCGGGGCTTGGGGGAAAGTTCGAGTTTTCCTTGCCCCGCAGCGGACCGCTCGGCAGAAAGCGGGCAGGGAAACATATGCGGGGAAAATCAGCACCGGACTACATCGCGATCGGGTTTGAGAAGATCGATCGCGACCTCAAATTTCTCATCGAATGCCTGGGCGAAGTGCTCACGGAACTCGGGCTCGCCCCGCTCGCGAAGCACCTCCCCTGGTTCGGCGCGGTCGCGCGGCCGGAGGAGGTCGAAGAACTGCCGCCGCAACTCGGGCTCGTTTATTCGATCGCCTTTCAACTCCTCAACATGGTGGAGGAAAATACCGCCGCCGCGATGCGTTCGCTGCGCGAGACGAGCGAGGGGCTGACTGCCGAACGCGGGCTCTGGGGCGATCAACTGGAGCGGCTGAAAAGCGCGGGCTTTTCGCCGGAGGAAATCGCGGCGGCCTTCCGCCACGTGCGGGTCGAGCCGGTGCTCACCGCGCATCCCACGGAGGCGAAACGCCTCGCGGTGCTCGATCAGCATCGCGGGCTTTTCGCGCTCATCGATGCGCGCGAGCACGGGAATGCGACGCCGTCCGAACGGGCGCTGCTCCGCGAGCAGACCAAGGCCGCGCTCGAACGCCTCTGGCGCACCGGCGAGATCCTGCTCGAGAAGCCGAGCCTCGCGGATGAGCGCCGCAACGTGCTCCACTACCTGCGCGATGTCTTCCCGGCGGCATTGCCGGAACTCGACGCGCGCCTTCGCTTTGCGTGGCGCGATGCCGGATTCGATCCCGCGCTGCTCCGCGGAACGGCGCTGCCCGAGGTGCGTTTCGGCACCTGGGTCGGCGGCGACCGCGACGGTCATCCCGGCGTGACGGCGGAGGTCACCGCGGAGACGCTCGAACGCCTGCGCGCGAATGCGCTCGTGCTCCTCCACCGGCAACTCACCGCGCTCGCCGGCAAGCTCAGCCTTTCCGCCTGGATGCAGCCGCCGCCGGCCGCGCTCGTGGAACGCCGCGAGCAACTCGCCGCCAGCCTCGGCGAGACGGGCCGCGCGATCCTCGCGCTGAACACCGGCGAGCCGTGGCGGCAGTTCGGCGAATTGCTCGTCGCCCGCCTGCCGGTCGCGATCGCGCCTCATCAGCTCGCGCAAATTCGCGAGGGCGATGGCCGCTACAATTTCGCCGGGGAACTCGCGGCCGATCTCCAGGCCTTGCACGACTCGCTGACCGAGATCGGCGCCGTGCGCCTCGCGGAAGCCGACGTGGCGCCCGTCATCCGCGCGCTCGACGTTTTCGGCTTCCACCTTGCGCAGCTCGACATCCGCCAGAACTCCGCCTTTCACGCCAAGGCTCTCTCTCAGCTCATGGGCGCGGCAGGGATCGACGGCAGCGAGTGGGAGGATTGGAGCGAGACGGAGCGGCTGCGCTTTCTCGAAAAGGAACTCCAGTCGCCGCGCCCGTTCCTTCACGCCAGCGTCTCCGCCGGACCCGAGGCCGATGCGGTGCTCGGCTGCTACCGCGTGCTCGCGACGCACCTCGCGCATCGCGGCGCGGATGGCCTCGGCGCGCTCATCGTGAGCATGACTCGCCGGCTCTCCGATCTTCTCGTGGTCTATGTGCTGGCGCGCGAAGCCGGCCTCACGCGGATGCTCCCGGAAGGGCTTGTGTGCATGCTTCCCGTGGTGCCGCTCTTTGAAACGCTCGGCGATCTCGAGGCCGGACCATCCATTCTCCAGAGCTTCCTCGAGCAGCCGATGACCCGGCGCAGCCTCGATTTCCTGGCGTGGAATTGGGGGCGCGAAAAGCGGCCGCTCAGCCAGCAGGTGATGGTCGGCTACAGCGACAGCAACAAGGATTCCGGGATCTTCGCCAGCCAGTGGGGACTGCAAAAGGCGCAGTCGCGGCTCGCCCAACTCGGCCGCGACACCGGCGTGCGGATTCGTTTCTTCCACGGCCGCGGCGGCACCGTGAGCCGCGGCGCGGGCCCCACCCACCGATTCCTCGATGCGCTTCCCGCGGGCTCGCTCGGCGGCGACATCCGGCTCACCGAGCAGGGCGAAACGATCGCGCAAAAATTTGGGAACCTCCCCACCGCGACCTTCAATCTCGAACTCCTCGTCGCCGGCGTGACTGCCACGACGCTGCACCACGAGCGCGCGGGGATCGGGCTGCCCGCGCTCGCGCCCGTGCTGGAGAAGCTCCTCAAATCCAGCCAGCAGGCCTATCGCCGGCTGCTCGACGCGGAGGATTTCATCCTCTTTTACCGTGAGGCGACGCCGATCGACGCGCTCGAACACAGCCGCATCGGCTCGCGCCCATCGCGCCGCACCGGCAAGGCAAGTCTCGCCGATTTGCGCGCGATTCCGTGGGTCTTCAGTTGGAGCCAGGCGCGGTTTTATGTGCCGGGCTGGTACGGCGCGGGTTCGGGTTTGAATGCCCTGGCCGACTCCGAAATCACTGCGCTCGCCGAGCAGGTGCGGAAGTGGCCCTTCCTTCATTACGTCCTCACGAATATCGAATCGAGCATCGCCAGCACCGACCTCGAACTGATGCACGCCTACGCCGGGTTGGTGGAGGACGCGGTGCTGCGCGAGCGCTTCATGAAGCTGATCCTCGACGAGTGGCAGCTCACGAAATCGATGCTCGAAAAACTGCGCGGCTCGCCGATGACCGAGCGCCGGCCCCGCATGCTGAAGACGCTCCAGCTCCGGGCCGAAGCGCTCCGGGTGCTTCACCTCCAGGAGATCGCCATGCTCCGCCGCTGGCGCGCCTTTCGCACCGCGGGCGACGAAGCCGCCGCGGAAGCCATGCTCCCCGATCTCCTCCTCTCGATCAACGCCATCGCCAGCGGCCTGCGCACGACGGGGTAGGTTTCCTACCGGCGCGACTCGCGACTCGTTCCACTCGCCGCTTCAGTCCGCGCCCGCACTGCCACCGTCGGCGCCGCGGGGATTCCGTTTCCCATCGCGAGCATCAGCCTGGTCGCGGGATGCCGGAAGGTGCCCGCGCGGGAAAATGAGTAATAAGGAACGTAACGGCTCGACGAGACGCTGTCGGCGGCGATCGGAGTGGCGCGTTCCGTCGGATCGAGAATCCACCAGCGGCCATCGTGCCGCCAGTAAACCCACGCGTGGCTCGTGCGCGATCCGCGATTGAGCTTGCCGATGGTGTAATAGGCATCGGTGTCGCCGAGGTGATCGTAGATCCAGAGCGCTTTCGATTTGCAGTCTCCCGCCCGGCGCGCCTCGGTCACCGATGGCGACTGCGCGCGATACGGATCGGTCATTTGATATCGGAACGCCCGGCCTTCGCGCATCAACTCACAGGCGGTCGGCATCGTGGCGCTCCGCGCATCGAGACCCGCGATGACCGAGTGCACGGAGCCGAGATAGCGATCGTAGGGCGTGAAGGTGGTCGGCTGCAAAACCAGCCCGCGCGGAACCGCCGCTCTCGGCGATGCCGGCCGTGGCAGAGTCGCGGGGGCGACGGGGATGACTGGCCGCGATTTCGCGGCGAAGGGCAATTCAGGGATCGGCGCTGCTTTCCGCAGGATGCGCACGGGAGCGACCACGGGTTCCGCGGGCTTCGGATTTGCCGGCGCAACCAACCGCGGGGGTTCCGTTCGGAAGAGCACCCGCCGAACGACGCGGGGTTTCGCCTGGTTCGTCAGTGAGGGCTTCTCCGACTGCGCTCGCGGGTCGCGTTCCGAAGTGGTGCGGCCGTGAATTTCTCCCGCCGAGAAGCTGAGGATCGCGATGAGGGAGAGCGGGCGAAGCATGGCTGCGAGGCCGTGAAGCTAGACGAAGTGCCGCGGGTTTTGCAATCGGTTCTATCGTTGCAATTGTGGAAATTTCATCCCGGGAGTCGCTCGGAGAGTTGGCTGTGAGCGTCCGGTTGCCCTATTTTCGCGCGCGATGAGTCTTCTGTTCACTGCCGCCTCCTTTTTTGCCGAACGCATCAAGGTGAACGCGATCACGCATGAAATCCGCGACGGCCGCCAGCTGTGGATCAAGCGCCGGCGCCGTTCCGCGGGCCTGACGCTCGCGTGTGCGAACCGGTTTTTCCGCCTCGCGGGCAACCCGGTGCAAGCCATCACCGACGTCGCCGCGTGGCAGCGCTGGGAGATCGACTGCTTCCGGTCGCTCCACGGCGGGCGCTACCTCGCCTTCGCGGACGGACCGCGGACGGTCGCGGCAGAGCACGTGCCCGGCGTGAGCCTCGCGCAACATCTCGATCGCGCCACGCTGGTTCCAGCGATGACGGCCGCAGCCGCTCGGGAGCTCCGGCGTTGTCACGACTCGAGTTGTGCGCTCCTCGGCGGCGGCTGGTCGCACGGCGATCCGCACGCCGGGAATTTCCTCTACGACGCGTCCGAGGATCGCGCGCGCCTGATCGACTTCGAGGTCCGGCACGAGGCCGCGCTCACACCCGAGGAACGCCACGCCGACGACTTGCTCGTCTTTCTCCAGGACGTCGTCGGGCGTGTTTCCGCTGGCGCGTGGCTTCCACTGGCGACCGCTTTTCTCCATGCCTATGACCGGCCCGAAGTCGTCGCGCGGCTGGCTCCGCGGCTGGCGCTCCCGCGCGGCATTCCGCGCATCTGGTGGGCGGTGCGCACGACTTACCTGCCCGGCGCGGAACTCGCGCACCGGCTGGAACTCCTCCGCGAGACGCTCGCAGCGTCCGCCTTCACGGCGTAGGACCGGGCCCGCATCCGAGTTGATTGGAAGCCGCGATCCATTCGCGCACCGGCTCCCCGCCGATCAAGTGCTGTTGAAGAATGCGCTCGAACCGCGCCGGCGTGACGCCCCCGTACCAGGCGCCGTCCGGATACACGACCAGCCACGGCCCGCCCGCGCAGATGCGGAAACAGCCCGCCTTCGTCCGCATCGCCCGCAGCCCGGTTTCCTTCACCCGCTTCTTGATGAATTCCCAGAGCATCTCGCCCTCGCGCTTCCGGCAGCAATCCGGCCCGAGGCAGACGAACAGATGGCGCCGCGCGGTGGCGACACCGGCTTTTTGCAGACCGTCCTGAATGGAATCGCTCATCGGAAAGTTGAGAGTTGAGAGTTGAGAGGCCGGACCCGCCGCGGAGCGGCGCTGAAGAGTGGCCTCGTGGCGGACTCTCAACTCTCAACACTCAACTCTCAACTTCTGCCGTAACTCTCAACTTCTGCCGTAACCCGCGCCTTGCCCGCGGCGTTATTCAGACGATGCAATGCGTTCATGCCGCCACCATCCTTTGATGTCCCCGCCTGTCTCGCACAGGTCCGGCTCGGCGACGCCGATGCGGCGCGGGCGCTGGTCGAGCATTTGTATCCTCTCGTCATCAAGATCGCCCGTGCCCACCGGCCGCGCCGGATGGCGGAGGAAGATCTCGCGCAGGAAGTTTTTATGAAGCTCTTCAGCCGGCTCGATCAATACCACGGGCGCGATGGCGTGCCGCTGGAGCATTGGGTCTCGCGGGTCGCGGTCACCACCTGCCTCGACGCGCTCCGCTCCGAGCTGCGCCGGCCTGAGTGGCGCTGGGCCGATCTCGGTGAAGGCGAACGCGCGTGGGTCGAGTTCTTCGTCGGCGAAGAACCTGCGCCCGCGCCGAGCGACGCGCTCTCCGCGCGCGAAGCCACCGACCGCCTGCTCAGCCTGCTCGCGCCGGATGATCGGCTCGTGCTCACGCTGCTCGATCTCGAGGAAAGGTCGGTCGCCGAGATCAGCGCGCTCACCGGCTGGGGTCGCTCG
Organism: Chthoniobacteraceae bacterium; assembly: GCA_031411395.1. GTDB lineage: Bacteria > Verrucomicrobiota > Verrucomicrobiia > Chthoniobacterales > Chthoniobacteraceae > Chthoniobacter. Next base: position 63,266 of record JANOAZ010000319.1, on the reverse strand, counting down.
GCGGTGAAAGTCCGCGCCTTTCGAGCCCGCCAGAAATTGCGCAAACACGCGCTGCAACTACGCAAGGAATCCAAGCTATGAATGAATTCGAACGCAGATGGAAACTCGGGGCCGCCGCCGCCCGCCAGTCCGGCGACGATGCGCCGCCGGTCGCGCCCTTCGGTTTTGCCACGCGAGTCGTCGCGCGATGGCAGTCCGCGCCCGCCCAGCCTCTGGCCACACTCTGGCTGCGGCTCGCGTGGCGGGTGCTCGGCGGGGTCGCCGTGGCGCTCGCGGCGATGCTCGCCATCGATGTCGCCCTTTCTCCGCAAGACGATCCGCTGACGCCGGAAGTCGGCGACACGGTCTCGGAACTCTTCTGGCTGCAGGAATGAAACCGACCTGGAAAATCGCCGCGCTGCTCGCCGCCATCGTCTTCGTGAGCGGATTCACTGGTTACTATTTCGGCTTCCAGGTCGCGAAGGCGAAAGCCCGCGCGCGCAGCAATCCTGATGCGTGGAATGTGAGCGCGATGCGCGGCATCGAGCGCCAGATCAAGCTCACGCCGCCGCAGCGGCAGAAGATCCAGGCGATCATCGACGGCGGCGTGGTGGAACTGAAGACCATCCGCCTGAGCACTGTGGAGAAGACCGACGCCATCCTCGATCGGTTGATCGCGGAGATCGATCTGCAGCTCACACCGGAGCAGCAGGCCGAATTTACGAAGCTGAAAAAGAAGCGCTCCCCCGCCACGCTCGACATGCTGAAGGTCGAACCGCGCAAGCGCTGATCCCGTCCTGGGACTGGCATTTCGCGCAGGCCGCCGCGACCGGCGCACCGGTTGACACCGCCCAGTGTGGAACCTAATCTTTCGCCCTCTTTCCCCAGCCATGCTCGCTGCTTCACCGATCACCCGACAAACTGTAGGTCGCACGTTCACCGTGGCGTTCAGTTTGCTCGCCGCGATCGCCGCGGGTCAGATCGCGGTCTTCGTCTGGGCTTATGCCACCCGCTTCCACGCACCGTCGGTCGCGATGACGCAGACGCCGAGCGAAGCGACTGCGGCGACTTCGCCCGTGGTGGCGCCGATCAACGTCGAGGATCCGAACTTTGCGGTCGATCCGCTGAAGACTTCCGAACCGGCCACCCCTGCCATGCCAGACAAGCCGGTCGAGCCGCCGCCGGCCGTGGCGGCCGTGACTCCGCCGAAGCCCGCGGTCTCGCCGGCGCGCCTCCGGGAGGCGGTCGAGCCCGAGGACAAGGCGCTGTTCAAGGAAGCCATCCGCCTCGGAAAACTGGAACGCGAGCGTGGGGAAATGAACGCCGCGTTGAACCGCTTCCGGGAAGCGTCCACGGTCGATCCGAAGAGCCCGGAAGCCATTTTCGAGATCGCATTCACCCTCGAAAAAATGCAGCTCGCCGACAAGGCGGCGGAGCAGTGGCGGCGGCTCTACGACATGGGTGAGTCGGCAGGCGCGTTTTTTACCACCGCGGAACTGAAGCTGAACAAAGTGAAGGAGGACACGATCAAGACGCTGCCGCCGGCGACGGTGGAGGCTGAGGAAGGGATCGCGCCGGGAAAGACGCTCGGCCTGCTCAACGTCATTTCGGAAGATGTGGACGATCGCAGCGCCGCCAAACATCTCGTGGTGCGCATCCCGATCAAGGCCCGCGCGCGGGAGAAGGTGGATGTGAAGGATCTGACCGTGCAGGTGCTCTTTCACGATATCCTGGACAATCAAAACCTCGTGCAGACCACGGCCAATGTGAGTTCGCGCTGGACCACGGCACCGGCGGATTGGCTGGACTCGAACGTCGAAACTCTGGAGGTGAACTACCAACTCCCGCTGCAAGACGCCAAGGCGGCGCGCCGCGAGAATCGCAAGTATTTCGGTTACCTGATTCGCATTTACTACAAGGGCGAATTCCAGGCGGGCGCGGGTGAACCGGAGCGGCTCCTCCAGCAATTTCCGCCGGAACCCAAGCTGCCCGACGACGTGAACAAAAAGTAATGAAAATCCTGCTGGTTGATGATGATTCAGGCGTGCTGCAATCGCTCGTGGCGCTCCTGCAAAAGGTGCCGGGCGAGGGCCACGATATCCGCGGAGCCACGACCGGTGGCCAGGCTCTGCAAAGCGCGATGGCCATGGGCGGAATCGATCTGCTCATCACCGACGTGGTCATGGAGCCGATGGATGGCTTCACGCTCCGCGACCAGATCACCACGCGATATCCCGGCGTACGCACCATTCTCATCAGCGGTTACGATCTGAGCGATTACGGTGCGCAGACCGCCAATCATCAGGTGCTCGCGAAGCCGATCGATGAAGCGGATCTGCTCGCGGCGGTCGCGCGAGAAACTCCCGCGGAACCGGAGCCGCAGCCGGAACCGATCGTGGACGAAGCGCCGCCGGAACCCATCTCCGTGGCGGAACCCGCCGCACCCAAGCCGATCGAAATCCCGCCTGTTCCCGCAGCGGTGCCTGTGGCGCCACCGATCCCGGTCGTCGCGCCACCGATCCCGGTCGTCGCCCCGCCGATTCCGGTCGCCGCGCCGCCGATCCCGGTCGCCGCGCGAGCGGGCAATGTCCCAGCGGTGGCGGTAAAGGCCGTTGCCACGCCACGCGTGCCGACGGTTCGCGCCACCGCGCAACCCACCGCCGGACCGAAGGCGGTCGCGGGCCCACGGGCCGTCGCACCGGCAGGATCCGCACCTGCGGTGAAAGCGGTCGCCGCCCCCCGTGTCTCCGCGCCCGTGGCGGTCGCAAAACCCGCGGTGCCCGTGGCCGCACCCGTCGCGCCTGCGCCGCCGATCCCGGACGACGCGCTGGTCGGCCAGACGATTGGGGCCTACCAGATTCAACGCGTGGTCGGCGACGGCCGGTGGGGCCGCGCGTATCGGGCGCTTCAGACTTCGATCAATCGACAGGTGGGACTCGAGATTCTCGATCCCGAGAAGGCGTCGGACGAAACGTCGCGGGGCCGCTTCCTCGGGGACGCTCGCGCCAAGGCTCACGTCCAGCATCCCTCCATCCTCGCGGTCTATGAGGCGGGCGAAGCGAATGGCCACGTCTTTTACACCCATGAATTCGTCGAAGGGCGCAACCTTGCCCAAATCCAGTCGAGCGGCGACCGGCTCGACGAACCCACCGCGCTGAAAGTCCTCAAGGCCGCCGCCGAGGGTCTCAACTACCTCAACACCAATCGGATCGCTCACGGCGCCCCTCAAGCCACGAGCATTTACCTCGGCACCGACGGCACACCACACCTCGCAAATCTCGCCACCAATGGGGCCGATGAGCAGATGCCCGTCGAACAGGAGATCCAGGCCCTCGGCCGGCTCGTGCTCAGCGTGCTGCCATCCATCCAGGCCGTGTCGCCGGGCTTTCGCACGCTGCTCAGCCGCATGGTGCAGGCCGGCCCGCAGGCAGTCAGCTCGTGGGGCGCGCTGATTCAGGGCATCAAGGCGCTGGAACCGAAGGTCATTCCCGTCGAAGCGGCGAAAATCAGCGCGCAGGATCGCGCCGCGATCGCCGCGGTGGAGTCGGCGCGCAAGTCCCAGAAGCGCTCGCTCTATGTCAACGTCGTCAGCATGGTCTCGCTGATCGTCATCGCCGCCGTTTCGGTGTGGTGGTTTTTTCTCAATACCAACGAGCGCGAGCTCGACGAGCAGGTGCATGTCCCCGCCGGCCCGTTCGTTTTCAGCACCGGCCAGACCGTCGAGACCGGCGAGTTTTGGATCGATAAATTCGAAGTCTCGATCGGCCAGTACGCGAAGTTCGTGCAGTTCCTCGAGGGCCATCCCACTTCTGAATACGACCACGAAAAACAGCCGCGGATCAAAACCGCCGACATGCACAAGCCGCGCGACTGGGCGATTTACTATGGCCGCGCCGCGCAGGGCAAAGCCATCCACAGCGTGCCGTCGGACCTGAACATGCCCGCAATCATGGTCGATTGGTGGGACGCCTACGCGTATGCGAAATGGAAAGGCCGTGAGCTGCCGAGCGAGCAGGAGTGGGAGAAAGCCGCGCGCGGCACCACCGGCTTCGCTTATCCATGGGGAAATGATTTCGATCCAAAGAAGGTGAATTCCAACGCCGACTTCGTGCCCACGACTCCGGATGCTCCCGGGAAGATCGATGGCTTTAACTACTGGGGCGCGGTGGACAAACAGCGCGACAAGAGCCCGTTCGGGGTGCTCGGCATGGCCGGCAACGTCGCGGAGTGGACGGGCACGTGGACGAAGGAGCAGAAATTCCCGATCATCAAAGGCGGCAGCTTCATGTCGAGTGACGTGCGACTCGACAAACGCACCGACAACGTCCCGCCCCAGACCGCGCAGGAAAACCTCGGCTTCCGCACGGTGAGCCGCAAACCGCCCACAAAATGAAATTCCTCCGTCCGCTGCTTTGCCTCGCCTTCATCTGCGCGATGACGGCCGTCGCCGATGCGCAACTCATCGTCGATCTAAGCATCAAGCGGCGCATGTTCATCGCGCACGAACCGATCGTCGCCACGGTGACAATCACGAACCGCACCGGTCGCGACATCACCCTCGCGGACACTCCGGGAATGCAGTGGTTCGCTTTCCAGGTGCTCGGCGCCAACGATCAAATCTACCCGCCACGCAATCCCGACTACGCGCTCGATCCAGTCGAGATCAAGGCCGGAGCGCAGAAGCAGCGCACCGTGAACCTCCACGAACTCTACGAGATCGGCGAGTATGGCATCTACCGGATCCGGGCGAGCATCTACTTCGCGGACTTCAAAAAGTTCTTCTCCTCACGCTCCACGGGCATCGAAATCACCGAGGGGCAATTGATCTGGACCCAGACCGCGGGCGTGCCGGATGGCAGGCCAGACGGCGGCAGCATGCGCAAGTTCTCGCTGCTCTCGCACCAGCAGGGCGACTACAAGATGCTCTACGTGCGCGTCGAGGATCGGGACACGGGCACCTTCTACTGCACGCAGGAACTCGGCCGCATGATCGAAGGACAATCGCCGCTCGCGGAGTTTGATCTCGGCAACAATCTCTACGTGCTCCAGCTCATCGGGCAGCGCGAACATTTGCTCTCCAAGATCGGGCTGAACGGCGAGTACCTCGGCGGCACCCGCTACACCGCACCGAAAACCCGGCCCTACTTCCGCAAGCTCGCGGACGGCCAGTTGCAGATCGTGGGCGGGAGGCGCGTGGCCAGCGTCAAGGATCCGACCATCGAGGCCCCGACAAAACTCTCGCAGCGCCCCCCGGGTCTGCCGGCGAATTGATCTCCTCCCCGCCACGGGGCGCCGCTTCACCGCGATGAATCTCTCCCATCGTCCCCGCCGCCTGCGCTCTTCCGCCACGCTTCGCAGCATGGTCCGCGAGACCGCGCTCCACGCGAGCGACTTTATCCTGCCGCTTTTCGTCAGCGAAAAAATCTCCGTCCGCGTCCCCCTCGCGAGCATGCCGGGGGTCTTTCAACTCGCCGAACAGGAGGTCATCGCCGAGGCGCAGGACGCCCACCGCGCCGGTGTCCACGCCGTGCTGCTCTTCGGGATTCCGGCGGAGAAAGACGAGCACGCCAGCCAGGCGTATGCCGAGGACGGCATCGTCCAGCGGACGGTTCGCGCCCTCAAGAAGTCGGTCCCCGGTTTGATCGTCATCACCGACGTTTGCCTCTGCGAATTCATGAGCCACGGCCACTGCGGGATCGCTCACTTTCATGGCGACGACGTCGTGGTGGAAAACGATGCGTCGGTGGAATTGCTAGTGAAAACCGCGGTCTCCCATGCCGCCGCCGGCGCCGACATCGTCGCCCCCAGCGACATGATGGATGGACGGATCGGCGCGATCCGCCGCGGGCTCGACGCCGCGGGATTCCAGCAAACGGCGATCATGAGCTACGCGGCCAAGTTCGCATCCGCCTACTACGGGCCATTTCGCGACGCCGCGGAAAGCACGCCGCAAGCGGGCGACCGGCGCTCTTACCAGATGGATTCCGCCAACGCCCTCGAAGCCTTGCGCGAAGTGGAACTCGATATCGCCGAGGGCGCCGACATCGTGATCGTGAAGCCCGGCCTCGCCTACCTCGACATCCTCTGGCGGGTCAAAGAGCGCTTCGGCCTCCCCACTGCCGCCTACAACGTGAGCGGCGAATACGCGATGGTGAAAGCCGCCGCGGCCAATGGCTGGCTCGACGAACGCGCGACCGTGCTCGAATCGATGACCGCCTTCAAACGCGCCGGCGCCGATCTGATCATCACCTACTGGGCGAAGCAGGTCGTCGGCTGGCTGTAACCGTTCCTACCGAAGCGCGCCGGCACCCTTCGCGTAGGCGAGCGCGTCCCGCCTCGCAACATTTCGGCCTGCCTGGCGGGTGCAAATCATTTGAGGCAGAGCGCTGGAAGGGCGGAGCGATCTTGTCCCAGGCGACGTGTTGCGCGGCCAGAGGCACGCGCCTACGCGAAGCGTTCGCAGCTGCTCAGTAGGGCTGCATGATCACCCGCTTGGTCGGGTCGATCGCCTGCCTGGAGCGGAAGATATTCGCCGGCGTCGCCGACACGAGCTCGTAGCTCTTGAGCAGAAACTCGGGATAGAACCCATTGCTCGCCGGTTCATACACCGTCTCCCCGGAGAAGGAGCCGAACAATTTGTATTCGTGGTTGTTGTCGCTGCCGAGTTTCCCGATCGCGCGATCCGGTGCGAGCTTCGCGTGCTCGTTCATCATCACCAGTTTCGCCGTGCTCCACGGCTGGCGCGGCTTGCGCACCCAGCCCCAAAATTTGTAGTCCACTTTGTGAAAACGCCGCCCGATGAAGTAATCCCCGTCCGGCTCCGCGCTGATCGCCGCCATCATCGCTGCCCGCGAAACTTTGTCGGGCGAATCCACCGCTTCGCATCCCGCGAAGAAACCACTGGAGATGAAGAGCGGAAAGAAGGTGAGGAAACGGCGAAGGTGCATGAGGGAGATTGGGACTGGGTGAAAATGTGCCTAAAGAAGAGCGTCGGGCTCAACGCTCATCCGCTTCCTTCCGCACCTTGGCAAGCAGCGCGGGCTGCCGTTGCAAATGCGCGGTCAGCGTCTCGATCGCGCGCAGCGTGGGCGGGCTGATGTGGTGCTCCATGCCTTCCACATCGTGATAGATGACTTCGTCATCGAGGCCCAGAAGCTTGAGGAAATCCGTCAGGAGCTGATGCCGGCGGGTGATGTTCAGGGCCAGCGCCTCCCCCGCGGTGGTGAGGACGAGGCCGCGAAATTTTTCGTATTTGAGCAGCCCCTCCGCATCGAGCCGCTGCACCATATTGGTCACGCTGGCCTTGGAGATTTGCAGCCGCTGCGCGATGTCCACCACCCGCGCATAGCCCTTCATGTTGATCAATTCGAGGATGCGCTCGAGATAGTCTTCCACTGCGGAGGACGTGTGGCGGTCGGGCTTCGCAAGCGGCATGGCAGGAGCGATAGCGGCTCCGGGGAGGCGAGGTCAAGACCGCGCCCCCGTGGGGCAGCGGCAAGGCGGAGCATTCCAAAAAATGCTCTGTCATTCCGCGCGGTGACGCTCCGCACCACCGCTGCCCGCGGATGCGAGAGATTCCTCCACTGCGCTCCGCTTCGGTCGGAATGACGAGGTCTGTTACAACGCCACTCACGTCGCTGGAGCGGCACCTCGCGCAACTCCGGCCAACAAAGTTAGCCATGACTAACTTTGTTATTGCGCTCCGCTACGAGCGGCGCTTTTCTACTTCCCCGGATGAACCCTTCCCTGCTCGCTTCTTCCGCCGCCGTGCTCTCGCTGCTCGCGCCGGCGCTGCTCCACGCTGGCCCGCCGCCGGGACCTCCGAACAAGTCGGGCTATCATCTCTTCAATCCCACCCCACGCACGCAAATGCGCGAGCTGAGCACCGATCGCCCCGACCAAACCGAAAGTCCCTACACCGTCGATGCGGGGCACTTCCAGGTGGAGATGGATTTCTTCAAATACACCTACGACCACCACAGCCCGGACGGCGTGCGGAGTGAAATCTGGAATCTCGCCCCGGTGAATCTGAAAGTCGGCCTGCTGAACAACGTGGACCTCCAACTCGTGCTCGATAACTACGTCTCCGTGCGCACCCGGAATCCGTCCACCCGCGCCTCCGGCTTTGGCGACATCACCACCCGGCTGAAGATCAACCTGTGGGGCAATGACGGGGGAACGACCGCGTTCGCGCTGATGCCTTTCGTGAAACTGCCGCTCGATGCCTCGGACCTGCGCAATGGCCGCACCGAGGGCGGCCTCATTGTTCCGCTCGCCGTGGCATTGCCGGGCGGCTGGAGCCTCGGGCTCATGACCGAGGTGGACTTCGTGAGCGACGACGCCGGGGGACACGACACCGAGTGGGTGAACTCGATCACTCTCAGTCACGACCTCATCGGAAAGCTTGGCGGCTACGTCGAGTTCTTCGCCGTCGTCGGCGATGCACCGGGCTTCGACTGGCAGGGTCAGGTCGATGTCGGCTTCACCTACGGCCTGACTGACAACGTGCAGTTCGACTTCGGCTGCAACTTTGGCGTCACCGAATCCGCGCCCGACTACCAGCCCTTCGCCGGCTTTTCCGTCCGCTTCTAGATTATGAAACTCCTCAGCATCTCGCTCGCCCTGATCCTCTCCGCCGCACCCTCATGGGCGGCGAAAAAGCGCGTCGTCACCACCTTCACCATCATCGCCGAGATGGCGCAGAACGTGGCCGGCGACAAGGCCGACGTGGAATCCATCACCAAGCCGGGCGCGGAGATCCACGGCTACGAGCCAACCCCGGGCGACATCGTGAAAGCGCAGAAGGCCGATCTCATTTTGTGGAACGGACTGAACCTCGAACGCTGGTTCGAGAAGTTTTTTCGCAACCTGCGCAACGTCCCGAGCGCGGTCGTGACCGATGGCATCGCCCCCATCGGGATCGACGAAGGCCCCTACACCGGCAAGCCGAATCCGCACGCCTGGATGTCCCTGCAAAACGCGGTGATCTACGTGGAAAACATCCGCAAGGCGCTGGTGAAAATCGACCCGCCGAACGAAACCGCCTACACCGCGAACGCTGCGGCGTACACCGCGAAGTTCCAAGCCATCGAAGCCGGTGTGCGCTCGAAGCTGGACCGCGTGCCGGAAGGCCATCGCTGGCTGGTCACGAGCGAAGGCGCCTTCCCATATCTCGCGCGCAGCCTCGGGCTGAAGGAACTCTTCCTCTGGGCGGTGAATGCCGATCAGCAGGGCACGCCGCAGCAGGTGCAGAAGGTCATCGACGGCGTGCGGAAAAACAAAATTCCCGTCGTCTTCAGCGAGAGCACGGTGAGCGACAAACCCGCCCGGCAGGTCGCAAAGGAAACGGGTGCGCGTTACGGCGGCGTGCTTTACGTCGATTCGCTCAGCGATGGTAAGGGACCGGTTCCAAGCTACCTGCGATTGCTCGAATACGACGTCGAGACGATTGTGAAAGGCCTGCTTGGCGAATGAGGGACGCACCCATCCATCTCGAAGTCCAGAACGTCACCGTCACCTATCCGAACGGCAACGTCGCGCTGCACGACGCCACCTTCCGCCTCGACGGCGGCACCGTCTGCGCGCTCGTCGGCGTCAATGGCAGCGGCAAATCGACCTTGTTCAAAGCGATCATGGGTTTCGTCCGCCCGAGCAAGGGCACCGTGCGCGTTTCCGGCGAGGAAATTGCCGCCGCGCAAAAACGCAACCTCGTGGCCTACGTGCCGCAGAGCGAGGAAGTGGACTGGAGTTTCCCGGTGAGCGTCTGGGATGTGGTCATGATGGGCCGCTACGGCTACATGAATTTCCTCCGCATCGCGCGCGCCGAGGATCGTCGCGTGGTCGAGGAAAGTCTCGCGCGCGTGGGCATGGCCGATTTTCGCGAGCGGCAGATCGGCGAACTGAGCGGTGGGCAAAAGAAGCGCGTCTTCCTCGCCCGTGCGCTCGCCCAGCGCGGGCGCATCATCCTGCTCGATGAACCTTTCACCGGCGTGGACGTGGGGACCGAGACGGCGATCATCGAGTTGCTCCGCGACTTGCGCCGCGACGGCAAACTGATGCTCGTCTCCACGCACAATCTCGGCGCGGTCCCCGAATTCTGCGACCAGGTCGTGCTCGTCAATCGCACCGTGCTCGCCTGCGGCCCCACCGCGGAGGTCTTCACCGAAGACAATCTCACCCGCGCCTTCGGTGGCGTGCTCCGCCATTTCCGCTTCGACGAATCCACCGTGCAGCGCCACGACGGACGCACCGTCACCGTGCTCACCGACGACGAACGCCCGCTCGTCTTCGGCAAAGGCGGCCACCTCGAATACAGCCACCGCGAGGGCCGCGAGGAGATCGTCAAGCAGCGCGCCGAAGAACCCGACGACGAATGATCGAAACGCTCCTCACGCCGCTGCACTACGAATACATGGTCAAGGCCATCCTCGTCAGCGGCCTGATCGGCGGGGTATGCGCGTTTCTCTCCTGCTTCATCACGCTCAAGGGTTGGTCGCTGATGGGCGATGCCCTCTCGCATGCGGTGGTCCCCGGCGTGGCCCTGGCGGCCATGGCGGGCCTGCCCTTCGCTGCCGGCGCGTTCATCACCGGCCTGCTCGCCGCGCTCGGCATGGGCTTTGTGAAAAGGAAAACCCGGCTCCGCGAGGACGCGGTGATCGGCGTCGTCTTCACCGCGTTCTTTGCGCTCGGTCTGCTTCTCATTTCGCTTTTCCCGAGCAACGTCGATCTGCGCACGATCGTCTTTGGCAACATTCTCGGCATCTCCGATCCTGACATTTGGCAGGTCGTCATCATCTCTGGAGTTACGCTACTCGTTCTCGGGATAAAGTGGCGCGATCTTCTCCTCTTCTGCTTCGACCCGCAGCAGGCGCGCGCCCTCGGGCTCAATGTCGCCGCGCTTCACGTTACCTTGCTCACGCTGCTCTCGGCCACCGCGGTCGCCGCGCTCCAGACTGTCGGCGCATGCCTCGTCGTCGCCATGCTCGTCACCCCCGGCGCGACCGCCTACCTGCTCACCGATCGCTTCGGGAAAATGCTCGGCATCGCCGCGGCGATGGGCGTCGGCACCTCGCTCGTCGGCGCGTACGCCAGCTACTTCTTCGACGGCTCCACCGGCGGCTGCATCGTCACACTTCAAAGCATGCTCTTCCTCCTCGCCCTCGTCTTCGCGCCCAAGCACGGCCTCATCGCCGCGCGCACCAGACGCCACGCCGCTGCGTGATGAAAATTCGAAATCCGAATATCGAAATCCGAAACAAACTCCAAATGAGAGAAGGCAGAAAGAAACCTCCGAGCGCCGCCCGTCGTTTTTCCGACTCGCTGTACATTGAGATTTGTTTCGGATTTCGGATTTCGGATTTCGGATTTTCCGCGCCTTTTTGTTCGTGATGGAAAAGCTCCTCGAACCATTCCAGTTCGCGTTCATGACCGACGCCATGCTCGTCGGCGCGGTCGTCGGCGCGGTCTGCGCGGTGCTTTCGTGTTTCCTCGTGCTGAAAGGCTGGTCGCTGATGGGCGATGCCATCTCCCACGCCGTGCTGCCGGGCATTGTCATCGCCTACGCCGTCGGCGCGCCGCTGGCGCTCGGTGCGTTTGCCTCCGGCCTGCTCTGCGCTGTTGCGACGGGTTTCATCAAGGCCAACTCCCGCATCAAGGAGGACACCGTCATGGGCGTCGTCTTCACCGGCCTCTTCGCCTTCGGCCTCGTCATTTTCACCAAGATCAAAACCGACCTTCACCTCGACCACATCCTCTTCGGCAACATCCTCGGCATCGAGCCGCGCGACATGATCGAGAGTTGCGCCGTGGCCGGCGTGACGCTGGCCATCGTCCTCGCGCTGCGCCGCGACCTGCTCCTCTTTTGTTTTGATCCGAGCCACGCCCGCTCCATCGGCCTGCCCACGGGCTTCCTCTACTATCTGCTCCTTTCGCTGCTCGCCGCGACCATCGTCGCCGCCTTGAAAGCCGTCGGCATCATCCTCGTCATCGCCATGCTCGTCACTCCCGGCTGCATCGCCTACCTGCTCACCGATCGCTTCACCCGCATGCTCTGGATCGCGACGGGCAGCGCCGTTTTTTCCAGCCTCGCCGGCGTCTATGTGAGCTTCTTCCTCAATGCCTCGACCGCCGCCTGCATGGTCCTCGTGCAGGCGCTCATCTTCCTCGTCGTGCTGATCTTCGCGCCAAAGTACGGACTGTTCGCGCGTCCGCGCCTCACCGCCTCCGCGTGACCTGCGCGGCGGAAGCCTGCTGGCTGAACCCGATCGCGGGCACGAGGGCGCTGCCGAGGTTCAGCTTCTCCAAAGCCACCGCCGCAAGCACCGTCTGCATCAATGCGCTGGCGCCCGGCGCTTCACCGAAGTTCCGTTTCGGAAACAGCGTGCGAGTTTCCCCGTAACGCGATTTTAGCGCTTCGGTCTCCGCGCGATCCACGAAGGTTTGATTTGCGGAGGAAACGATGAGGTCCACCTGCGGCTCCGCGGTGAACTCCGCGAGCACCCGCTCCAATGCCGCCTGCGCCTCACGCTGGCGAAAGAAAGTTTCTCCCGCATGCGTGCGCAGATCCCACCTTCCTTCGCTCCGCAGCACCACCGCCGCAGCGCCCTCCGCGAGCGGCGCGCGGGCCATCCGCCAGGTCCGGTAGGCTTCGCAAAGAATCCAGTCGCACTCCTCGGCGCCGACGACGATGCATTGATCGAGACCGCCGAGAGCGAGGATCTGCGCGCCAAAGTGCAGCGCGGCGAGCCCGACCGAGGAATCGCCGACGAGCGTATAACTCGCGCCGTCAATCCCGAGCAGGGCCGAGAGGTGGCTGGCCGGCGCATTATAGACTGTCTCGGGAAAGAGCAGCGGGCTGGCCGCATTCGCGCCTTGCTTCACGATCTGCTCGTAGAATTTCCGAGTGTAAATGACGCCGCCGTCGCTGATCGCGAAGACCACCGCGGTGCGCGTGGGATCGAGCTGATCGAGCTTCACGCCGGCGTCCTCCAGAGCCGCAAGCCCGGCTGCCACCGCGTAATAGCTGACCGCGCTGGATCGCCGCAGGCGCGGATTGCGTGCGAGGTGATCGACGAGTTTGGGCGGGACCGCGAGGTAACGGTGAAGCCCGCCGGTCTCGGGATTCGTAAGCACCTTCGGCTCCGGCACTTCACCCGCGGCGAAACGCTCCCAGACAGTCGCGAGATCCGCACCGAGCGGGGTCACCCAACCCATTCCAGCGATCCGGGCATTCATCACGCGGCGCGCTCCATCACGAGCGAAGCATTCGTTCCACCGAAGCCGAACGAATTCGACACCACGCAATTCACCCGGGCCTCGCGCGCTTCGTTGGCGACGATATCGATCCGCCACGCCGGGTCCGGTTCGGCGTAGTGGAGGTTCGGCGGGAGGAACTGCTCCTGTAATGCAACGAGGGAAACGACCGCCTCGATCGCCCCCGCCGCGCCGAGCGCATGGCCCATCATCGACTTCGTGGAACTGACCGCAACTCGCTCGCCAAACAATTGCGCGATCGCCGAGCCTTCGGTCGCGTCGTTGAACGTGGTCGCGGTGCCGTGGGCATTGATGTAGTCCACGTCCTCCGCCCGCCGCCGGGCGTCGGCGAGCGCGCGCTCCATGGCGTGCCGCGGGCCAATGCCACTCGGATGCGGTTGGGTGAGATGATGGTTGTCCGTGGAGATTCCGTAACCCGTGAGCTCGGCGAGGATCGGCGCCCCGCGCCGGCGTGCGGATTCGAATTCCTCGATCGCGAAAAGCGCGGCTCCTTCCCCGAGAACGAGACCGGAGCGATCCCGGTCGAAAGGACGGATCTTTTCCGTCGTGGCGGCTTGCAGCGAATCGAAGCCGACGAAAACCAATTCGGAAATCACATCGTAGCCGCCACAGAGGATTGCCTTGTGGCACCCGGCGCGCACCAGTTGGAAAGCGTGGCCGATGGCGTTCGTTCCGGAAGCGCAGGCATTGGCGATGATCTGGCTCGGGCAGGAGAATCCGGCCGCCGACTGCGCATCGAGCAGCGCCTTGTGCGGCATGTAATTCGCAAGCCATGCGGCGCGGTCCCGCGGCCGCTGGCGGGCGATCTGGGCGCGAAAAAATAGCTCGCCGAAACTCATCCCGCCGCTCGTCGTGCCGATGATCATGATCTCGGGCCGGAATCCCCCATCACCGCGCACCACCTCGCCCACCGCCTCCATCATCATCCGACTCGCCGGGTGCCACCGATCCGGATCGGCACGCGGCGGGAGCGACACCTGACCCGCGGTCTTCGATCGGCACAGGCTCACGTCGAAACGCTCCCGCGCCATCGGCGTCACGCAATCACGCCCGGCGCGCAGCGACCGCGCCGTCTCCGCGAGCCCGTGGCCGAGCGGACTCACGATGCCGGCAGCCGTCACCGCGACGCGGCGCAGGTGGGTGGCGGTGGCGGCGGACATCGAAATAGTTTTTCGGCGAGGCTCCCGGAATCCGCAATCGGCAATTGTGGTTGTTGCGCGCGCGCGTTCTCCGTACTCACACGCGATGGAAAACGTCCCATCCCCTGCGCCAGCGAAACGCCAGCAGATGCTTCGCTCCCGCATCGTCTGGTTCCTGGCCGGCGCCACGGTGAATTACCTGCTCATCGCCACGCCCTTCAAGTGGCTGCGCCTGCATACCGAACTTCCCATTTGGGGAATCGCGGCGTGCAGCCTCGGCATCAGCACGACGTTCTTCTTCACGTGGAATTACTTCGTCAATTTCCGCACCGATTCCCGCAAGCGCGACGCCTTCGCCCGCTACCTCCTCGCCGTCGGATGCATGTGGGCGCTTTCCACCACGACATTGACGCTGCTCAAACACTTCAACGCGCACATGGCCTTCAACGTCGGAAGTCTCCCCCTCGATCTCGACATCGTCGCGACGCAGTTTTTCCTCAGCGGCTTGAAGTTTTTTCTCTACCACGTTTGGGTCTTTCCGCTGCCGAAGGAGCCGGCCATCGGGAAGGAATTGTAAGTCGTCCCGGCACACGCTTGACGGCAGGCGGAGCGCCCATGAGCCTCCCGCATGCTTCCACTCGCCGGTGCGGAAAATCCCGATTCTCCCGATGCCCTCGCCACGGCTCTGAGCCTCGGTCTGGCAACCAGCGGGCTCCCTGCGCGAGAAGTAACAGCGCTCGGCGGATGGCCCGCGCTCGATTTGCTCCGCCTGGACCTGACCGGGGTGCAAATCCCCCGCACTCCACTCCCCGGGCCGACGGGAACGGTCCGCGGCGAGGGATTCACCGCAGCGCGCTTCGAATTGGTGGCGGCGCCTGCGCGAGTGGAAGCCGCCCCCGTTCAGCTTTCACTGTGGGCTGTGGACGCGGGGTTTGAGTTCGCGCCGGCTCCGGATGGCGCATCGATGGTGCTCATTCAGCGTGCCGCGCGGGGCGAAGTGACTGTGGAAATGGCCGCGGCGGACATCGAAAATCTCGTGCATTCCGTCGCCTCGGAGGCCGCGAAACAGCATGGCGCCGAGATCAAGAGCGTGAAAATCGACTTCACTTCGCGCGGTCCGCGAGCGGTCAGCGTCAACGCGGAAGTCACAGCGAAGATGTTCATCGCGACGGCGTTATTCAAGCTGAGCGGCGACGTCGATCTCGATGAGCAATTGAGCGCGCGCCTGTCGAATCTGCGCTTCAGCGGCGACGGCATGGTGGCGAATCTCGCCGGCAGCTTCATTCGCCCGCAACTCGCGGCACTCGAAGGCCGCACGTTTCCCTTGATGAGCTTTGCGCTCGGCGAGATCAGTCTCCGCGACGTGCAGTTGCACGCGGGGGACACGCTGCGGCTCTCCGCAAACTTCGGAAGCTGAGCGCCGGCGCTTACTGCTGACCCGCCTTCGGCGCCGCCGTGCTCGCCGTCGCTGCCTTGCCACCGCTTCGCTGGAGATCCATGAGATCGTTGAGGATGTTCATGGTCTCGACCTTGATCGGGTCAACGCCGTTCGCCTTGGCCGTCGCTTCCTCCTCATCTTCGGCATCGTCATCGGAAGTCTTCTCCACGGCCGCATCTGGAGTCTTGGCCCCGATTCCCAGCTTCCCGATCTTCGTGTCCTTCTTCTCATTCACGACTAACTGCAATTCGGGTTTGTTGACGTTCTCCAGGGTCACCGCAAAGCGTTTCATCTGTGGCGGCTTCCTATTCGCACGCTCGGCGGTGCGGGCGTCCTTGCGCGACTTGTCCTCGTCGAGTTCGGCCCGGCGGACTTTCTCATTGAGCGAGATTTTGTTCTCAGCGAGCCGCTGTTTCACCCGGTCGAGGTCTTCGGAAATGTAGCGAAACTCCGGATCGGCTGCGATACGAGCCGCGGAGCGGCCACGCAGTTCCGCTTTGAAGAGCGACTTTTCCACTTTGTCGAAGGGAATGGCCTCGACCGTGTCGTACGGGAGCGGCCCCTTCAGCGCGTTCTCGCCGATTTCGGGATGATCGTAAACCGAGGGCAGCTTCACATCGCTTTCGACGCCCCGGAGTTGGGTGCTCCCCCCCGCGATGCGGTAGAATTTTTGGATGGTGAGCTTGAGCGCGCCGGCTTCGTTGCCGCCGCTGCCGAGGAACGGCATGATCCGCCCGATCTCGAGCATGGTCTGCACGGTCCCTTTGCCAAAGGTGTTCTGATCGCCCACCACGACCGCGCGATTGTAGTCCTGCAAGGCGGCGGCGAAGATCTCACTCGCGGATGCGCTCAAGCGGTTGCAGAGGACCACCATCGGGCCGTCCCAAGCCACGGACGAATCACGGTCCTTCGAGACGTGGATGGCGCCATTGCTGTCCTTCGCCTGCACCACAGGCCCCTTCTTGATGAACAACCCCGTCAGATTGACTGCTTCCTCAAGCGAACCACCGCCGTTGCGGCGCAAATCCATGACCAAGCCGGTGATGCCTTCCGCCTTGAGCCGGTTGAGCAAGGCGAGCACGTCCTTGGTGGTGCTCTTTGCCTTCGCGTCTCCGGTGTGTTCCATGTCCGCGTAGAAGGATGGGAGCACGATCCAGCCGAGCTTCTGAATCTGTCCGTCGGCGCCCGGCCGCTCGATGATCTCCGCTTTGGCCTGCTGCTCGGTGAGCTTGATTTCGTCGCGCTTGATTTCGATCACCTTGCGCACGCTTGGATCGGAGGCGCTCACCGGGATGACTTGGAGCCGCACGATCGTGTCCTTCTTCCCGCGAATCATTTCGACGACCTTGTCGAGTTTCATGTCCACGGCATCGACGAATTCCTTGTCGCCCTGGGCCACCGCGGTTACGCGGTCGCCGACCTTGATCCGTCCGTCCTTGGAGGCCGGCCCCCCGGGCACCAGCTCCATGATTTTTGCGTAGCCTTCCTCGGAATGCAGCACAGCACCGATGCCGACCAGCGAGAGCCGCATATTGATCGAGAAATTCTCCAACTCCGACCGGCTCATGTATTCGGAATGCGGATCGTAGGTCTGCGCGAGCGTGGTCAGGAAGCCTTTGACCATGTCCTCTTTGGTCAGTTCCCGCAGGTTGCGCAGCATCTGGTCATAGCGTTTGACGATGCGTGCGACGGGTTCCTTTTCGTGCTTGTTGAGCGTTTCCTGGAGCACTTCCCCCTCGACGCGGTCGCGCCAGATCCTGTCAGCGTCGGCTTCGTCTTTCGGCCACGGCGATTTCTGCCGGTTGATTTCGACCGTCTTCGGGCCGCTGAACTCAAACTTCTGTTTCAGAAGTACTTTCGCCTTGGCGATGCGCTCCTCGACGCGCTGGCGGTAGAGGCTGAATATCTTGAACGCGGGATCGGGATTTCCGAGGAGGATGTCGTTGTCCAGCGAAGTGCCGTACTTGCTCGTGAAGGTGTCCACGTCCTTCTGGGTGAAATAGACGCGGTTGTAATCGAGCGCCTCAAGGTAGTTCTTGAGCAGTTGCTGCGCGATTTTTTCATCGAGCTTGTGGCGACTGTAGTGGCCCTGCTCGAGCAGGCGGGCCACGGAGATTTCGATCTGTCCCGGATCAGGTTCGTCGGCTCGCGCGCCGGCGATCGACCACATGGAAAGGAAAGAGAGCGAGAGGAGGGCGAAACGAGTCAGTTTCATCAGGAAGGAGGACAATTATGCAAACGGCCTGTCACCTTGGCAGAATCGTCCGAAAGCGCAAATCTGGTTTCAGGCTGATTTTGAGAAGTGAAACGCACCGACGCGGGCCGCGCAGCATCCGCATCAGCCCAGCGTGACGCTGCTTTTGGCTTTTTCATGGGGGTGCGATTGCGGGTTTGGTTTGGTGGAAGGGAGGCCGGGGATTGGGCTGAGCGACGAACCCGCGAAAGGGCGGCGTCAGACAGGCGCGACGAAGACTTCGAGGAAGCCGATGTCGAAGGTGAACCCAGTGGCCAGGTTGTCATTGCTCGGCCCCGGCTTAAGGGGAATCGACTGACCGTCAAAGGCGCGAAACTTCACGAGGTGCTCGGCCACGAAGCCGAACACGTCGCCGTCCACTTCGGTGCCCAGGATGAAGCCCTTGATGGTGACGCTGGCGATCCGCGCGATGAGGGCGGTGTTACCCACGGACTGGCGGACCTCGCCGTCGCCGTAGCCGGGCGCGCCCTTGTCCTCCGCGCCGGCCACGAGGCTGCTCGCCACCCAATCGCCGCCGACGGTCACGGTGCCGATCGAGGCGTCGGCGTTCGCCGGCACTTCCACCAGGCCGCCCGCACTGGCGAGGGTGCCGAAACCGGCGAGGATTTCGGCGAAGCGCACGTCCCCGGTCACCGCGACGCTGCCGATCGCGAGGTCCTGGCCCTTCGTGGGTTTGACCGCGAGTCCTTTGGTCATGATCTGCGCGGGATTCTCCGCCGTCCCCTCGATCCCGCCGCCGATCTTCACCGTGCCGAGGCTGCCCGCCCAGATGGCGCCGCTGACCTTCAGGGCTCCGGTGCTGTCGTCGGTGCCGGCGATGAGCGATTTGCCGATCGTCACGCTCGCGATATGGCCATTGCTCTGGATGAAGCCCGAGAAGGAAAGGGAGTCGGCGCCGTCGATGCTCCCGCCCCGGAGGTCGCCACGCACGGTCACCGCGCCGGCCTTGGACTCTACCCCGGCCAGGGAGACGAAGCCGCTGAAAAACCCGCTCCCGCCCTCGAGATCGCCGCCGATGGTGACGCTGCTCACCGCATTCCCCAGGGCGATCCCGCCCGAGGAATTACCACCACCGCCAATCACGGACCGGCCGATTTTCACGTTCCCCACCACGCCGCCGCCCGCGCTCCCGCTTTCACTTCCGGCTCCGCCGAGCAGGTCGCGACCGATGGTCAGATTGCCCATCCGCTCGGCATCGATGAATCCCGTGCGGTTGCTGGAACCGCCGATCAAGTCCCGCCCGATGGTGATGTTTCCCGCCTTGGTGGCGATCAGGATCGAGCCGCTCGACGGGGCGGTGCCGCCCTTCAGATCGTGCGCGATGGTAATATTGCCGGCGGTGGCCGCGTTGATCGAACCGCTGAACTGCCCGCTCCCGCCCTCCAGCGAATCGCCGAGGGTGACGTTCCCCAGGCTCGCCGCGAGGATAGCTCCGCTCAGCTTGCCGCCGCTGCCGACGAGCGAGCCACCGATCTTCACATTCCCCATCGCCCCGGTGGAATGCACCACCCCGGTCCCGGGCAGCGCGCCGCCGCGGACGTCGCCGGCGATGGTGACGTTCCCGATCTGTGCCGCCTGGATCAACCCACCCATCCCGGCGGGGCTGGCCGCGAGCGAGCCGCCGATGGCGACCGAACCGAGCTTGCCCTCCACCACCACCTCCGCCCCAAGCATGTCGTGGGCGACCTTCAGCGCGCCGAGCGAGCCCGTGATGACGCTCGCAATGCCAGCCGCGGAAAGCGATTGGACGGCGAGCGAGCGCACGCCGGTCGTCGCCGCGCTTTTGCCGGCTTCGATAAAGCGAAGATCGCCGGCGATGCGGACGGTCCCGAAGTTCAAACTCGCCCCGTCGCCGTCCGTGCCAGTGGCGTCGATGAATCTGACATCGGCGAGTCCGTTGCCTTTGCCGTTCACCGGCTTGGCGCTGAGCGTCAGGTCCGTGCCGTCGAAGGTGGTCGCGGCATCGGAGAATTCCATGACTTCGATGAAAGCGCCGAGCCCCTCGGCTCGAAGGTAAATAATGGCAGCGAGCTCAGGACTCGTGCCCTTGCTGGTGGTGACGGTGACACGGTCGCCATCCACGTCGGTGTAAGTGAAGACGGCGGCGGGCGCGATGCGGGCTTCGAGTGGTTCGATGAGGTGCATGGTGGTGGTGGGGTGGGCGAAGCGAAATCAGACCTCGCGGATGACGACATCGCCGCCGGTGGTGCGCGCGAGCATCATGGGGACGTCCTTGGCGGCGGTGAGAGCGGCGACGAAGCCGAGCGATTTGAAAGAACCGATGTGCTGCGCAGCGAAGACGTAGCCGTCGCCGTAGAGGCTCGTGCCGATGACGCTGCCCTTGATCTGAATGCTGGCGATTTTGGAAAGGGTGGCGTCGGCGGCCGGCGTCGAGATCACGCTGTAGGGGGCGCCAAAGGGTCCGCCTCGCGTGTCGCGCACCCCGGCGAGGATGGAGCTGGCGATCCAATCCTCGCCCACCGTCACCGCGCCGATCTGCGCGTTGCCGTTGCTCCCCATGCGACTCGTGTCGTCCACGCCGAAGCCGGCGCGGATCGTCGCGAGTTCCACCCGGCCGCCCACCGTCAGGCTCTTGATGGCCACGTCGGTGGTGCCGGTGGGATTGTGTTGGCCGCGGGCGGAGATGACCACCTCGGTCTTCCCGTAGAAGTTACTCACGTTGCCGATCAGGCTGTCTTTGACCACGATGGGGCCGATGTCATCGACCGCGCGAATCGAAGCGTTCTTGGTCAGCGACCCGCTGCTGGCGTCGATGCCCGCGATGATCGAACCGCCGATGGTGACGCTGGCGATGCTCTTGCCTTCGATGTAGCCGGAGCGATCCGCCGATTCGTTTCCGGTGATGCTTCCCCCGCGCAGGTCGCCGCCGATCTTCACCGCACCGAGTTTGCCGTCGGCCCAGATTTGCCCGCTGTTGTGGCCCCCGCCGCCAAGGACCGATTCTCCGATCGTGACCGGCCCCATTGGCCCATTGCTGCGGATGCGTCCCGAATAGACGCCGTCGCCGCCGATCAAGTCCCCGCCGACATGCACGGCCCCCACTTCCGTGAAGCCGAGTTCGCCGCTCCGATCGCCCTCGCCGCCGACGACGGATCCGCCCACGCGCACCCCGGCGACCTTCGCCCCTCCCCAAATGCGACCGGCGCCTTCGCTCGCGCCGCCGATCACGTCGCCGCCGATTTGCACAAAGCCCTGGTTTCCGAACGATGCAATCTGGCCACTGTAGAATCCCTCTCCGCCGATCAAGTTGCCGCCCACCGTCACGCCCCCGGTCGTGCCGTCCGCAACGATCCGCCCGGAGCCGCCGCCGTTCCCGCCGACGACATCGCGCCTGACCTTCACCGGCCCGAGATCGCCGTCGCTAAAAACGAGGCCGCTGCCCGATCCGTCGCCGCCGTAAATCGAGCCGCCGATCGTCACGCTCGCCATATCGCCGGTGTGCAGGGAGACGACCTTCCCGGAAGACTGCCCGGTCCCGCCGATCAAGTCGCGGCCGATCTTCACCGGGCCCATATCACCGGTCGAGGTGAAGCCGCTGATCACGGCGCCGCTGTCCATTCCGGCTCCTCCCTTGATCGAGCCACCGACCGTCACGGCGCCGATCTCGTGCCACGAGACGATCGACCCCGTGGAGTCATTGATGCCGCCGATGATGTCGCCCTTCACCGTGATGCTCCCGATGCTTCCCTCGACCGTGATATTTCCCGCGGTCGTGTAATTGGTCGGATTGATCGTCTCCCCGCCGTTGATCGACCCGCCGATGCTGATCGAGCCGAGCACGGAATCGACTCCGCTGACGAGCATCGACACGCGGGTGAAATCGCCCGCGATGACGAGCGCACCGAGCGACCCCTCGATATTACTCTGCATATCCGGGCCGCCGCTTTGCGTGTCGCGGTCGTAACGTCCCATGGAATGCACCGAGAGCTTTTGCAGCGCGACGCCGGTGCCGTCGCCCACGTCGATCGAGGCGAGATCGCCCTTCACGGTCACAGTCCCGAGGTTGTGATTGATCGCGAAGATCCGGCCGACGTGCGCGAGGCCGTCGCCGTCCGCAGACTTGGTCACGCTGAAGGTGATGTTCGCGCCCTCGAATCCGTCGTCGTTCAGATCGAGGATCTGGAGCGTGCTCTTTTCGGTGATGAGGTTACTGAGGGTCAGGTCGGTTTCGTCGAGCGTGCCCTTGGAAGCGGTGATCTTGACGAGGTCGCCGTCGATGTCCGTGTAGGAAATAACGGAGGCGGGAGCGATGCGTTGTTCGAGTGGTTCGATGGAGTTCATGGTGATTTGGTTCTGTTGATGGATTTGTCTTGCGTGAAAACGGTGCGTCTCGGAGATGAGCGCGCGGGTGCGGGTCAGACCTCGCGGATGGCGACGTCGGCGGTGAGCGGGGTGAGGGCGATGTGGGCGTCCTTGGCGGGAGTGAGCGCGGCGGTGAAGCCGAGCGACTTGAAGGAGCCGATCTGCTCGGCGACGAAGCCGAAGTGGTCGCCCGCGGTAGCGGTGCCGAGAACGCGGCCGGCGATGGTGATGCTGGCAATGCGGGAGATCGGAGCGTCGTCTTTCGTGGACCCGAAGATCGATGGCCCGGCCTCTTTCCGGTCGTCGCTCGTCCCCACCCGTCCGTCCACGCCTCGATGGACTCCCACCTGGAGATTGCTGGCGATCCAGTCGCCGCCGACGGTCACGGCTCCGATCTGCGCGTCGGCATTGGCGGCGACCAATTCGAGGCTGCCGAGATTGATCTGGGTGAACTCGACGTCGCCACCGACGTGGAGGCTGTGAAGCGCGAGGTCGACACTCGCGGTGGGAGCCACCTGACCGCGCGCAGCGATGACCACGGGATTGCCCGCATTGCCGACGATGCTGCCGCCGACGTCGATGGGTCCGATGTCGTTGAAGGCGCGGATGGTGCCGCTGTTCGTCAGGAAGCCACTGCTGGCGTCGATGCCGGCGAGAATCGAGCCGCCGATGGTGATGCTGGCGATGCGCGAGGCCTGGATGTAACCGGAGGCAGCGAGGGACGCGCCGCCGCTGACACTTCCTCCCTGCAGGTCGCCGCCAATGTTCACCGGGCCGAGGTCGCGGACGCTGCGAAGCACGCCTGTGCCCGTGCCGGAGCCGCCGAGAAGCGAACCGCCGATCGTGACGCCCGCAAGCTTCGCATCGCTGACGATGGATCCTGCCGACTCGCCGCTGCCACCGGCCAGGTCGCCGCCGATCTTGACCAGCCCCAGGTCAGCCCCGCTGTGGAGATGTCCGCTCTGCAGCCCGGCACCGCCGACGATCGAGCCGCCGATGGTCACCGCGCCCAGCCTTCCCACCGCCTGGATGCTCCCCGAGTGGGAGCCCATGCCGCCAACGACATCGTGCCCGACTTTTACCGGCCCGATCTCGCCGTAGCTGTGTATGCTCCCGCCGAACTCCGCACCGCCGCCGCGGAGCGAGCCGCCCACGGTGACGCTCGCCACCTTGCCGCCGGCGATGTGGCCCGAGAAACCGCCCAGCCCGCCGATCACGTCCCCGCCGACCTTCATCGGACCCAGTTCGTCGGAGGCGAAGATCCTGCCGCCGCTCGAACCACTACCTCCGACAACGGAACCACCAATCGTGGTGCTCCCCACCTTTGCCGCGCCGATCGCGCCGGACGAATGACCGTCGCCGCCCACCACATTGCCGCCGATGCTCAACACACTCAGGCGACCGGAGGTGAGGATCTCGCCGGAGAAGTTGCCGTGGCCGCCGATGAGCGAACCGCCCATCGTCACTCCCGCCATCGCGCCTTCGCTCGCGATCAATCCGGAGAAGCTCCCGTCGCCGCCGAAGACGCTGCGGCCGATCTTGACCGCACCCATCGAGCCGCTCTCCAACGCCCCGCTTCGCTCACCGGCTCCTCCGGTCAGCGAACCTCCCACGGTCACGCCCGCGAGCCGGGCCTGCGCGAGAATCCTCCCGCTCTCCGTGCCCGCGCCGCCGATCACGTCGCCGCCGACTTTCACCGCGCCGATATCCCCGCCCTTCGGCGAATTTTCGCTGCCGGCGGTGAGCAGTCCCGACTCGCTGCCCGCGCCGCCGCGGAGCGAGCCGCCGATCGTCACACCCCCCAGGTTGCCAGCGCAGTGGATCGTCCCGGAGAAGAAGCCGTCGCTGCCGCGAAGATCGCGACCGATCGTCACCGGGCCGATGTCGCCTTCACTGCCCACGACGCCGCTGAAGCGGCCGGTGCCGCCCAGCAGCGAGCCACCGATCGAGAGGCTGCCCAGCTTGCCGCTGCCGATACTGCCCGACACGCCGCCCGCCCCGCCCCGCACATCACCGCCGATTTTCATCGCGCCGATGCTGCCTTGGATTTGCACCGAGCCGGAGTTTTGGGCGGTGCCGCCGATGAGCGAGCCACCGATGGTTGCGGAACCAAGATCGCCGCTGACCTGGATGAGCACTTCCTTGAGGTCGCCGCTGACCTGAAGTGAGCCCAGCGACCCAGCGATGTCGCTCCAGAGATTGCCCACGCCACCCTGGGTGGCCAGGCCGTGCCGGCCCATCGAGTGTGCGATCAGCGTCTTTAACCCAGCGGTCTGGATGTGGTCATCGCCCGCCTTGATGCGGCCGAGATCGCCCTTCACCGTGACCGTGCCGAGATCCACGCCGGTGGCGTTGATCCGGCCGACATCGGCCAGCCCGTCACCCGTGGCGGCTTTTGTCACGGTGAAGGTAATATTTGCGCCCTGAAATCCGGGGGCGCTGATATCGAGAAACCGGAGCTGGCCGGTGGCGCCGGCGGAGAGGGTGAGATCCGCCAGGTCCAGCGGCCCGGTGCTGGCGGTGATCTTGACGAGATCGCCGTCAATGTCCGTGTAAGTGACGAAGGCGGCGGGGGCGATCCGTTGTTCGAGTGGTTCCATCATACCTTGAGTTCTTTTGGTGTTGTGAGGAGCGCGGGATGCGTCCCCTTCACCAGCCACATGCGAGATTCCGGGCGGGAAAGTATCAGCCCGCCGCGGGAATCTTTTTCCGACTCTGGAAGCAGGCCCGCTCCGTCCGAGGCCGCACCGGTGCCGCGAGCGATGCGCAACCGGTGGGAGGCGCCATTCCATTCACCGGTCACCGGCTTCGCCCTGGTCCGGGGCTGATCCTTTCCCGCCCGGAATCTCGCATGTGCTTGTTGAAGGAGGGGCGCAACATGCTTCTGCAAACCAAAAGGAAAACGGCAAACCACATGACGTCTGAACCCGGCTCGGAACCGGTTCCACTCATCCCGATGCACGCTCTCGCGCAAATTTACTTTCACGCCCGATGCACGCTGCGCCGGCCCGCGCACTGGCGCTGGCATCTGGCCGGAGTCCGTCGCGCGCTGGCGGCGTGACTCGGGCGTGCCGGTGGATTGGGTCGTCCCGCGGGAGGATGCCGCGTTCCCGACCTGGCTTGGACTAGCGGATTGCAGGGACCATGGGGGTTCCCCTACGCTATCCGCGAATGTCCGTTCCAGACGACACAACCCCGGGCGACGTGACGCGGATCCTTCACGCGATCCGCGAGGGCCAGCCGCATGCGGGGGACCAATTGATGGAGGTCGTCTATGCCGAGCTGCGGCGCATGGCGGCGGCGAAGATGCACCGCGAGCAGCCGGGCCAGACTCTCCAGGCGACGGCGCTGGCGCATGAAGCGTGGCTCCGGCTTGTGGACTCCGACGGACGCACGCATTTCCAGAACCGCGGCCACTTCTTTTCCGCCGCCGCCGAGGCCATGCGCCGCATCCTCATCGATCGCGCCCGGCGCAAACGCGCCGCGCGCCACGGCGGCGGTCAGCAGGCACTCGACGTGGACGAGATCGAGATCGCCGCGCCCACGGAAAAGGACGACGAACTGCTCGCGGTCCACGACGCGCTGGAGAAGCTCGCCCTCGAAGACCGCGAAAAGGCCGAGCTCGTGAAACTGCGCTACTTCGCCGGCCTCACCATCGAGGACGCCGCCGACGTGCTGGGCATTTCCGTAGCCACCGCCAACCGCTGGTGGATCTACGCCCGCGCCTGGCTGCACCAGGAGATCGGGACGCCGTAGCGCAGAGGGCGTCCCGACAGGCTGCCGGAGAGACTGCGATGCGGCGCTGTCGCGCCAAGACCATTACATCCTGATCCCGACTTTCGGTAATGGCGTGCGGTGGGGAAAAAAGTTTCATTTGGGTGAGACGTTTCGCGTGAGGATTCCGCATGGGTGGGTGTGAAAGTGAGGTTTTCAAAAGGTGGAGGAACTCCGGGCATCCGGGCGGCCATGGTCGGGCGGCGGCGCACATGGGTGGTCGGAGACTCGACGGCGATCGCCACTCTCCCGCCCTTCCTCCACTCCCGCGGGGCCCGTCCCCGCATCCCTTTTCGCTCCTAAAAAAAACCCACGTGCCCCTCCGCGGGCACACCAACCCAAAAAACAAAACACCATGAAACACATCCATCACAGCCTTCGGCTCAGCATCGCGATGCTGGCCGCCATCCTCGCCGGTCCCGACCCCGCCCTCCACGCCCAGGTGGGCACGCCCGTGCCCCATTCGATCGACCACGAAGCCCAGTTGATCGGGATCGACGCGAAGTACACCACCTCCGCTACCGCGAAGGGCTTTTTCAAATTTGCGCTCGTAAACGGTCCCGCCACCACCGCCACCACCGGCACTGCGTTTTGGAAGAACGACCACAACGTCTCCCCACTCATCACGGTGGGACAGAGTCCCGTCGTCGAGCCGGCGAAATCCGTGCAGCTACCCGTGACCGCGGGCGGTTACGGACTCCTCCTCGGGGCCGAGGCCGGCACGTTGGGAATTCCCTACGACGCCATTGGCCATGCCGATCTCCGGGTCCGGACGTGGTTCAGCCGGACTGGCCTGCCCGGCAGCTTCGTCTGGCAGAAGCCGGATATGCCGATCCCCGCCGCGGCCTACGCCATGCAGGTGCCGGATGGCAGCATCAAGCGTGAGAAGATCGCGCTCGAAGCGGTGGATGCCCCGCAGCTCGCGAAAGGGGCGGTGGGCGTGGGAAAAATCGGCACGGGAGCGGTCAATGCGGGCAACCTGCTCGCGCAGGGGACTCCGGCAAGCGGCCTGGTGCTCGGCTATAACGGCGCCAGTCTCGTCTGGACCGCCCCCGGCAAGGGCGACGGCATCTGGGCGCTCAACCCGACCGCGGACGCCTACTTCAGCAGCGGCAAAGTGGGCATCGGGACTCCGGACCCGAAGCATCGTCTGAGCGTCGCGGGCGGGCCGTACTGGACTTCGAGCTACTGGCAGGGCGCGATGAGCTTCGAAAACGCTGCCGCGCTCGGCTGGAAGCCCAATCTGGCGGGTTACGGCTTCGGCCTCGGACACACCGACACGGGCTTCTGCATCTTTCGGACGAAGAGTAATCCGGGCGACGTGGTGAACGGCGCGCTCTACGACCTTTTCATCAGCGACGCGGGTATCGTCGGGATCAATACGGTGCGGCCCGCGGATGGCAATCGTCTCCACGTCAATGGAAACGCGCTCATCTCCACAGCTGGTGGGGAGAACATTCAGTTCGGCAGGCCCAACGGCGAAACGGGAGTTTCCATTTCCGGCCCGCTCAGAACTACCCCGACGGGATTTACCCGCCACCGGGCGGACATGCGGTTCGACGGCCTGACTTTAAAGCTGGTGGCAGGGACCGGGTCACTCCCGGCGGAAAATGGCATTGCCATCAACACTGCCGGTAATGTCGGAGTGGGCACAGTCACTCCGAAAGCCCGCCTCGACGTCATTGGCACGACACGGACCAGCATCCTGACCATTACCGGCGGCGCAGATATCGCGGAGCCTTTCCAGATGAAGGAAGGCGAACTGGCCAAAGGCTCCGTCGTGGTGATCGATGAAGCCCACCCCGGCCGCCTCCGCCTGAGCACGAGAGCTTACGACGCGCGGGTGGCGGGCATCATCAGCGGTGCCAATGGGATCAACCCCGGCATCGCCCTGCATCAGGAGGGCGTGATCGAAGGGGGACAGAATGTGGCGCTCACCGGGCGCGTTTATGTCCACGCCGACGCTTCCAGAGATCCGATCCGGCCCGGCGACCTGCTCACCACCTCCGACCTGCCCGGCCACGCGATGAAAGTGAGCGATCACAGCAAAGCACAGGGCGCCGTCATCGGCAAAGCGATGAGTGCGCTCGAGGAAGGCACCGGCATGGTCCTCGTCCTGGTGACGCTCCAGTAGAACTCCGCCACCACCTGCGCACGCCATGAAAAATTCACGCCGCCTGCTTTTGGTTGTCATCGGACTGCTTTTGCTCGGTCTGGGCGCGGTGCTCAGCCGGCGCGCTGCGGTCCCGGCCGCTTCGCCGCAGACCGCGGCCCCGGCGGACCCCGCGAGCCCCGCCGCCTCCGCGGCCCCCGCCCACATCGATCGTTCGCCGCAGGTCGCGGCGCTGGCCGCGGCGATCGCGCGGCGTCCCGGCGCGCCGGAGATCGCGCCCCGGCCGGTGCGTTTTGGGATGCAGCCGGGCGGCGCGCTGCGCTTCCTTGGCATCGAACCCGGCTGGCAATTGCCTGCCGGAGCCAGCGCGGTGCCGGGAAATCCCGCCGAGACGGCGCAGAGGTTTCTGCGTTCCCACCGGGAGGCATTCGGAATCGAAAATCCCCGGCTGGACCTCACTCTCTTCCGCGTCCAGCCGGGCGAGGGACGCAGCTATGTCCGGCTGCAGCAGACTTACGCGCGCCTGCCAGTATTTGCCGCGGAGACGGTGGTCCAGGTGAGCGACGCGAACGACATCGAGAGCGTCATCACCGACCTGGCCACGAACCTCTCGAGTCTCGACGGGCTCAGCCTGCCACTGGTGCCGAAGCTTTCCGAGACCGACGCGCGCGGCCGGGCGGCGCAAATCGTCCGGGGCGAGCTGCGGCGCGGGCCGGTGAACGCGACGGGCGCCACGCTCGTCGTTTACGTTCCCGAAGTGCTCGGCCAGCCCGGCGACGCCACGCTCGCCTGGGAAATTCCCGTCAGTTCACCCGGAGAACCCGTGCGCACTCGCGGCCGGACGATCATCGACGCGACGAGCGGCAAACTCCTCAACTACCTCGACGAAATCTACACGAGCACGGATCGGCTGATGTTTGACGACGCCAACAACATCAATGGCGACCCGACCCCGCTCGATGCGACGACCGCCGTGCGAGCCGAGGGCGGTGCGCCGACGATGATCCCCGAGGTGAACAACCTGTACGACTTTCTCGGCCACACCCACACGTTCTACTTCCTCTACCATCTGAGGGACGGTTACGACGGTGCCGGAGGGCAGCTCCTTACCACGGCGCGCTACATGCTCAATCAAGTGCAGGGACAGCCGGCGCCGTCGATTCCCTGGGAAAATGCCGACGCCGTGGGAAACCGGATTCGTGCGGGGGACGGATTCGAAGTGGACGATATCGTCGCACACGAGTTCACCCACCTTGTCACCGAGCAAACGTCGCGTTTGATTTATCAAAACGCCTCGGGCGCCATCAATGAGTCGTTCTCCGACATCTGGGGGGAAATGCTGGATCTATTTAACACCAACCTGACTCCCGCGACCGATGACCGCGCGGAAAACCGGTGGTTGATCGGTGAGGAGCTGCCCAGCGGGACGCTCGACAGCAAGAAGGCAGTTCGCAGTATGAAAGATCCGCCGACGACCACCGTGGTCTTTGCGTCGCCCGATCGGCGGGGGAGTGATCTCTATATTTCGGCGGAATTCGACGGCACCAACGACAACGGGGGCGTCCACTTCAACAGCGGGATCTGCAACAAGCTCTACTACCTGCTCAACGACGGCGACCAGTTCCAGGGGCGGACCATCGCGGGCGAAGGCGTCACCAATGCACTGCCGCTCTTCTACGAAGTGCAGGCGAATCTGCTCTTCCCCGCAGCCGACTGGGTCGATCTCTACCGTGCCCTCGGGCAGGCCGCGGTGAATCGCGGCTGGAACGCGGCGCGCCGGACGAACCTGGACAACGCCTGCCGCGCCGTGGAAATCCCGGACGCTCCCTACGACCTGTTCATCGATCAATCCAGCCGCACCTTCACCGACGAGACTCCCCAGCGGCCGATTCAGGAAGTGGGAATCCCATTCGTGGTGGACGATCTCGGGCCCATCCGCTCGCTCCCGCTGGGAGTCGCCGCCGCCAACGCGAAAAGCACGCTCCACCTCCGCGGGACGAAAGCAAACTATCGCGTCCCGGTGAACTACACGATCAAGGTCCCGCTCACGCTGGAGGCCTATAAAGCTCCGGCGACGATCGCGCGCTAAAGTCCGGTCGCCGTGAAAAATCCGCCGGCGCCGCCAGCCGCCTTTCCGCTCGGAAGCCGGCTCGAAAGCTGAAAGCATTGCCGGGTCGCATGAGCCACGAACCTGCACAAGTCGAAGGTCTCTTCCTGGCGGCTGCGGAAATCGCGGAGCCGCAGGAGCGCGCCGCCTTTCTCGACCGCGAATGCCGGCGCGATCCCAGAATGAGGGGGAGAATCGAAGCGCTGCTCGCGTCGCACGAGGGAGCCGGCGATTTCCTCCAACCCCGGCCGGGAGGCGGCCTCGGCGGGGAGGCGGCGCCGCTCCAGTGCGAAGCCACGGGTGAGCGGATCGGGAACTACCGGCTCGTCGAACAGATCGGCGAGGGCGGGTTCGGCGTCGTCTGGCGGGCGGAGCAGGAGCAGCCGGTGCGGCGGCAGGTGGCGTTGAAGATCGTGAAGCTCGGGATGGATACGCGCGAGGTGGTGGCGCGCTTCGAGCAGGAGCGGCAGGCGCTGGCGATGATGGATCATCCCAACATCGCGAAGGTGCTCGATGCGGGTGCGACGCCGACGGGGCGGCCCTTCTTCGTTATGGAACTCGTGCGCGGCGTGCGCATCACGGAGTATTGCGACGAGGCGCGGCTCCCGACCGGGGATCGGCTCCAGCTCTTCATCGCCGTCTGCCAGGCGGTGCAACACGCGCACCAGAAAGGGATCATCCACCGCGACCTGAAACCGTCGAACATCCTCGTGACGCAGCAGGATGGCGCGGCGGTGCCGAAGGTCATCGACTTCGGCGTGGCCAAGGCGACGCAGTGCCAGGCGCTCACCGATCTCACGCTCTTCACCCAGCGCGAGCAGATGATCGGCACGCCGCTCTACATGTCGCCCGAGCAGGCGGAGCTGGGCGGCGTGGATATCGACACGCGCAGCGACATCTATTCGCTCGGCGTGCTGCTCTACGAGCTGCTCACGGGTCGCACGCCCTTTGACCCGGAGACCTTGATGCGACAGGGGCTCGATGAAATCCGCCGCGCCATCCGCGAACGCGAACCGCTGACGCCTTCCATGTTCATCAGCACGCGGCCCGACGAGCAGCGGACGCGCATCGCGCAGCATCGCCAGGCCGATCCGGCAAAGTTCGCGCGGCTCCTCCGCGGCGATCTCGATTGCATCGTGATGAAGGCGCTCGAGAAAGATCGCGCGCGCCGCTACGGCACGGCCAACGGCCTGGCCCTCGACCTCAAGCGCCACCTCGCCAGCGAGCCCGTATTCGCCCGGCCAGTGAGCCAGCTCTATCGCTTCCGCCGGATGGTGCGCCGCAACAAGCTGGCCTTCACCGCCGGCGCGATCGTCGCGGCC
This sequence comes from Chthoniobacteraceae bacterium, assembly GCA_031411395.1. Taxonomy (GTDB): domain Bacteria; phylum Verrucomicrobiota; class Verrucomicrobiia; order Chthoniobacterales; family Chthoniobacteraceae; genus Chthoniobacter. The sequence goes on along the minus strand of JANOAZ010000319.1, from coordinate 31,545 downwards.
GCCGTGCTCGCCGGGCTCGGTTTTTCCACCTGGTCCTTCCTCAACGAGCAGGAGCAGCGCGCGCTCGCGAAGGAAAGTGAAGAGGCCGCGCGGCAGCGCCGGTACGTCTCCGACATCAACCTCGCCCAGCAGGCGCTCCTCGCGCACCAGTTCGGTCGCGGGCGCCGATTGCTCGATGCTCATCGGCCGGGGAATGCGGGCGAGCGCGATCTGCGCGGATGGGAGTGGCGCTGGCTGTGGCAGCAGTTCCTGAGTGAGGCGAGCGCGACCCTGGCGCAACGCTCCGGGCGCGCTTCGTCGGTCAGCTTGTCCCCGGATGGATCGCGCGTCGCCGTGGGCTGGTCCGATGGCCGCGTGGAAGTCTGCGACCTCTCGGAAAAAAAGCTTCCGCCCCAGATCCTGCAGGAAAACGGACCGGCCGGGCGCGTGGCTTTTTCACCCGATGGGAAAGCGGTCGTCTTCAACTCGAAGGGTGGACTCGTGAAGCGCCACGACTTTGCCACGAATGGCGAAAGCGTCCTGTGCCGGGCGCCCGCGGAGGTTCACGATCTCGCCTTCTCGCACGATGGCGCGCTCCTCGCCGTGCTCACCCGCACCGGAGGCGGAAAGAACCCGTGGCCCGACTCTACCCCGCGCGTCAGAGGAGGGACGACGATGGTGGAAGGCGGCGGCGCTCCCGAAACGGCGCTGGTGGTGAACGCCCCCGATGGGCGGATCCTGCACACCATCGCGGTGCCTGCGGGCAGCGCGGAGTTCTTTAACAACGTGCGCATCTCGCCGGATCATGCGCAGCTCTACGTGACGTGCGGTGCGTTCGATGAACCACGGCTGCGCTGCGTGCGCCTCGCCGATGGGCAGACTCTGTGGGAGGCGGCGGCGAAAACCGGAGGCGTCAGCGAACGCAAAATGACGGGCTTCTCCGCGATGGACCTCGCTCCCGACGGGCGCGTGCTCGCCACGGCTGCCGGCTACGATCAGCGTACGATTCAGCTCTGGGACGCACAAACCGGCGAACGCCTTCGCGCCCTCGAAGCACATGGGGATTACATCGCGGACCTCGCCTTCTCCTCCGACGGAACCACCCTCGCATCCGCATCCTCGGACGAAACCGTGCGCCTCTGGGACACGCGCACCTGGCGCGAATCCGCTCCAGCCCTTTGCGGAAATGGCGACGCGGTGGAAGCCGTCGCCATTTCCCCCGATGGCAGGCGGCTCGCGACCGGGAGCAAGGACGGACTCGTGCTGCTCTGGGATCCAGCCACACGCCCGCCGCCCGGAGGCCGGCACCTCCTCCCCCCAACGACTTTATTTTCGTTCCTGCTCCCAGGCGGACGCCACGCTTTCGCCCTCAAACAGGATGGTCGCCGCTCGTTCATCGATGTCGTCGAGGATCGCGAGACACCGCTCATACTGGAGATTTCCAAGCAGGGCTATTACGGCGGGCCGAATTTTCTCGGCTATCCGAATACGCCGCGCGGCTTCCAGCTTTACGAGGTCGTCGATGCGGGCGCGCAACTGCTCGCCGAAGTCCCGCTGCGCCGGCCTGTCGGCGATTGGTTTGCGTATTCGCCAGAGGCGCGCCTGCTCGCGTGGACAGAGCCGGCGAAGCGAGAGGACCGTTCGCCAAATCCGGAGGCGAAGACGATCTACGTCACGTCCATCGACCCGCCGCACACGCAGGTCGAGCTGACTTTCGGCGGCGAAATCTCACTGCCCGGGAGTTTCGACACCACGGGACAGTTTCTCCTCGCCGTCGGGCCGGGCGGCGATGCCCGCGTCTGGGACATCGCCCGGCAACGCAGGCTCCCCGCGGCCGAAGCCTACCTGTCGCCCTTCGGCATGCCCGTCTTTGGCAATCTCCGCAACGCGCTCGGCACCCGCGTCATTCGCGACTGGGTCGCCACCGCGGCCCGACCCGCCGCGACCCCGCGGCGCTTTGCGCGCACCGATCCCGCGCCCCCCGGATTCTGGCCGCCGGGCCGCGTCACGAGCCGCGCCTATTCGCCCGACGGCCGCACCACGGCCCTCGCCACCGAGAACGGCAGCGTGATGCTTTTCGACGCGGCAAAGCAGGAAAAGATCGCCACGCTCCACGGCCGCGCGCACGCCGTGTTCGCGCTCGCCTTTTCGCCCGACGGCACCCGCCTGCACAGTGCGAACGACGCCATCTGGGACGTGAAGACCGGACAGGAATTGGTGACCCTGCCGGCGGAAGGCGCCTTGCACTCGATCGCGCAATTTTCCGACGACGGAAACACGCTCCTGGTCGGCTCATGGCACAGTCCGGGCGAGTATCAGTACTGGCGCGCGCCCTCGTGGGCGGAGATCGAAGAGGTAGAGCGGAGTGGCCGGGGCTGGTCCCGCCGTGAGGAGTGGTGAGCGCAGCCGAGTTCATCAAAACGCGAATCCGCCGGAAATCACCACCGCATCGGCATGGCCGAATTCGTGGCCGATCTCCGGCAGCAGGTCGTGCTGATAGGAGGCTTCGAGGGCGAAGGTCGGCATGAGAAAGCTCAGGCCCGCGGACCACGACACGTTGCGGCGTTCGTCCAGCGTCGTGCCGGCTTGGAGGTGGAGAAAAGGGGCGATGGGATAGTTGCCGCCCGCGTAGAGCCGGTGGACCTGGAGTTCGCTTTCGCGACCGGCCTGCCAGCCCCATTGGTAGTCGCAGCGCAGGTAGCCGGTGCGGCGGCGTCCTTCCGGGCCCCACGGCTCGTCCAAATAACGCCAGGCGAGCCCGGCGCGGGCGAGCATTTGGTGATAGTCGATCCGCTTGAAGTCAGCCCTCGCCGCACCCCGCACTCCCTCCGGCATGGCTGGGTAGCTGCCCGCTTTCGTCGGCTGGTAGATGTAGTCAACGATCAAACCCGCCAGCAACCGATCCGGCCTGGCGACAGCGGCACTCGCCGGTGTCGCCGTCTTGCCGTCGCCGGAATTCTGCACCGCGCGATCCGGCCCGATGAGCGACATCTGCCCGCCCAGGCGCACGCCGTAGAGTTCGCGATCCGCGTCGCGCAACACCTGGCGGCGAAAGGGGAGACTCACCGGTCCGGCAGGCGTCGGTACGAGATAGTCGCCGGCGGGCAGGTTGAGGTTCGTCTCGGTCTGCGCGTAATTGAGCTGCAGGCCGATGCTGGAGGTCCGCTCGGGCCCGTCGAAGCGCCGCGAAAGATCGAGCCGGTAGGAGTTGCCATCGAACTCAAAGATTGAGCCGCCGCGGATGGGCGCTTCGTTCCCACGCAACTGGGTGATCGAGAGTTTGAGCGCGAAATTTTCCGATGGATAAATGTTCAGACTCTCGGTGACGCCCCAAAGGTCCGTTCCGCGGTGAAAGGTGAGCATGGTGAGTTGCCCGGAAAGCGCGAAGCGCAGCGGCTGTCCGCGCGCATCGCGCAGGGGCCGCCAGGACAGCGACGCGGGATTGATGGAAGTGGAGCGCAGGCTCGCGACGGATGCCCCGCCCTGGCCCGCCACGTCGCTGTAAGTCGAGAGTCGCGAAAAGGCCGCGGAGAAACGGAGGGCAAAATCTTCGCTCTCGAAATCGCCGGCACGGACGGAGGTGGCAACGAGCAGGAAGGCGACGAGGGTCCACGCGGCCTGATTCACCATCGTGAACCACCCTGCATCGTCCCGACATGATCCACGGATGCCCATCTCGCGACTGAGCATGCCGATGCTGGCGGGCAAGGGCAAGTCTCGCGCGCGCTTGGCTGGCGGGGCCGGAATTCTCCGAGACCGCCGCGGCTTCAGCCGAGCGTGAAGGCGTCCTGAATGAGCAGCGCCTGCTCGCGCTTGTGCAGCCCGAGCGAGCCGACTGCGGGGCTCGCGCTGGCGGCGCGGCCGGCGTACCAGACGCCGGTGTCGAAAAGCCGCCGGAGCTGCCACGAGATGAAGTTCCACGCGCCCATGTTTTGCGATTCCTCCTGGCACCAGACGAGGCTCTTCACGTTTGGGAACTGCGCGACCGCCGCTTTGATCTGCGCTTCGTCGAGCGGGTAGAGCTGCTCGATCCGCACGATCGCGGCGCTAATGATCTGATTCTCGTTCTGAAACTTGACGAGGTCGTAATAGACCTTCCCGCTGCAGAAGATGACGCGCTTGATCCGCTCCGGTTTGTCGAGCAGCGGGCCGGGCAGGATTTCGTGGAAACGATCGTCCGTAAAGTCCTCGACCTTCGACGCCGCGGCTTCCAGGCGGAGCATGCTTTTCGGCGTCATGAGGATGAGCGGCTTCTTGAATGGCCGCTTCATTTGCCGCCGGAGCACGTGGAAATACTGCGCGGGCGTGGTGAGATTGCAGACTTGGATATTGTCCTCCGCGCAGAGCTGGAGGAAGCGCTCGAGCCGCGCGCTGCTGTGCTCCGGACCCTGGCCCTCGTATCCATGCGGGAGCAGCAGCGTGATGCCGCTCGGACGCTGCCACTTGGATTCCGCGGAGCTGATGAACTGATCGATGATCACCTGCGCCCCATTGGCAAAGTCGCCGAACTGCGCCTCCCACAGCACGAGCAGGTCGGGGTAGTTCAGCGAGTAGCCGTAGTCAAAGCCGAGCACGCCGGCTTCGCTGAGCAGCGAGTTGTAAATGCAGATCGTGGCCTGGCCGGGCTCGATTTGTTTCAGCGGGCAGTACCGCTCGCGGGTCGCCTGGTCGTAGAGATAGCTGTTTCGCTGGCTGAAGGTGCCGCGCCGCGCGTCCTGCCCGCTGAGCCGCACGGGAATGCCCTCCATCAGGAGCGAGCCCATGGCCAGCGCCTCGGCGTACGACCAGTCGAACGGTCCGCCGTTTGCCCACGCTTTCGCGCGCCGATCGAGCAGGAAGCTTTTCAGCTTGGGCTGGAGATTGAATCCCTCGGGCACCGTGGTGAGCGCGCGGACGATCTTCGCGAGCTGTTCCTTTGCCACCGCAGTCTCCACCGGCGCATGCGAGTAAGGCGGCTGCGGCGCGGCGGTCGATCCGGTAAAGCTGTTGATCGATTCGTCTTTCTCCGCGGTCTTCACCACCGCCAGCGCTTTCTCGTGGCGGTCGGTCATTTCCTTTTCCAGCGCGGCGGCATCCTCCGCCGTGATCACCCCCTGCTCGATGAGCCGCTTCTGAAACTGCGTGCCGACGCTCAGGTGGGTGCCGATGTCGGCATACATCGTCGGCTGCGTGGAGACCGGATCGTCCGCTTCATTGTGGCCGTAGCGGCGGTAGCAGAAAATGTCGATGACCACGTCCTGCTTGAAGGTCTGGCGGAATTCGAGCGCGAGTTCCGCGCAGAAACGCACCGCGAGGGGATCGTCGCCATTCACGTGAAAGATCGGCGCCTCGATCATCTTCGCCACATCCGTGCAGTAGGTCGTCGAGCGCGCATCCGCCGGCAGCGTGGTGAAGCCGATCTGGTTGTTCACGATGAGATGGATCGTCCCGCCGATCCGGTAGCCCTGGAGCTGCGACATGTTCAGCGTCTCCGCGACGATCCCCTGCCCCGCGAACGCCGCGTCGCCATGCACCAGCACCGCGATGACCTTGCGCCGGTCATCCGTATCCTTGCGAATGCGCTGCCGCGCCCGCGCCATGCCTTGCACCACGGGATTGACCGCCTCCAAGTGGCTGGGATTCGCCGAGAGCCGCACCTCCACCTCGCCGCCCGTCTTCGGCTTGCGCGTCACCACATAGCCGAGGTGGTACTTCACATCGCCATCACCCGCCGTCGTGTTGGGAATGTAGTTCTCCGAAAACTCCGCGAACATCACCTTGAAGGGCTTGCGCAGGAACTCCGCGATCACACTCAGCCGTCCGCGATGCGCCATGCCCATGCAGATTTCCTCCACGCCGCGCTCGCGACAATTCTCGAGGATGCCGTAAAGCGCGGTGATCAGCGACTCGCCGCCCTGGAGCGAAAAGCGTTTCTGCCCCTGATACTTCGTGTGCAGGAAATGTTCAAAGCTCTCCACCTTCGCCAGCTCACGCAGCATCCGCCGCTGCTTGTCCACCGGGAAAGCCGAGTCGGGTCCGCGGCTTTCGATCTTCTCGCGGATCCAATTCCGCACCCGCGGATTCTGGATGTGCATGAACTCCGTGCCGATGTGCCCGCAGTAGATGCGCTCCAGTTCGGCGATCATCTCGCGCAGCTTCATCACCCGGCCGCCGAGGAGAAATTTTGAAGCGACGGTCAGGTCGAGATCCTTCTCGGAAAAGCCGAGCTCGCGCAGGCTCAGGAGCGGATTCTGCGGCCGCTCATCGGCCAGCGGATCGAGATTGGCGATCGTGTGGCCGAGAGTGCGGTAGGCATAGACGAGCCCGTCCACCCGCGTCTGGAGCGGCGATTCCCCGCCGGCCACCCCTTCCGCCGGAGCTGACGCGACCGCGGCACCGTTGCCGCCCTTCTTCAGGGTGACCGCGCCGAGTTCGAAGCCTTCGAAAAATGCCGACCAGACCGAGTCCACCGAAGCGGGGTCCTGGCGCCAGCGCTGATAGTTTTCCTCCAGCAGGTCGGCATTGAAGCGGGTCGCAAACGAAAGAGCCATGTGAGTAAAAGGGAGCGGAATGTAAGCGGGCGCCCCGGCGCATCCAACTGAATTTGTCCCTTCGCCGTCCGCGGAACTCAGGAGTCTCGCGCGAGATAGTCGATGACCTCGCGGCATTGCGGATTCCCGAGGAGGGCGTCGCAGCAGGCGCTTTCGACGATCTCGCCGGCGCCGTCGCGGATGCAGACGCAGGCCAGCCAGTCCGTCACGCGCCGCGCCTGGGCGACGTTGTGCGTGACGAGCACGATCGTGTGCCGCTCCTTGAGCCGGGCGATGAGTTCTTCGATGGCTTGCGTGGACTTCGGGTCGAGCGCGCTGGTGGGCTCGTCCATCAAGATCACCTCGGGGCGCACGGCGAGGGCGCGGGCGAGGCAGAGGCGCTGCTGCTGGCCGACGGAAAGCGTGAGCGCGGAGGCGCCGAGACGGTCGCGCACTTCGTCCCAGAGCGCGGCTTCGCGGAGCGCGCGTTCGAGCGTTTCGTGTCGCTCGGCGCCGCTCAGGCGGAGCACGCGTTTCGCGCCGAAAAGAACGTTCTCGCCGATGCTCGCGGGGAAGACGACGGGCTGCTGGAAGAGCATGCCGATGCGGGCGCGCAATGCGTTCACATCGGTGCCGGGCGCGTAAATCGACTCGCCGCGGAGGCGCACCTCGCCGCTCACGCGCAGGCCGGGAACCAAGTCGGCAAGCCGGTTCAGCGCCCGCAGCAGGGTGGTTTTGCCCGCCCCGGAGGGGCCGATGATTCCGAGGACCTGATTCGGCTGAACGGCAAAGCTGACCTTCCGCAGGAGAGGTTTTCCATTCGCAAAAACCGAAAGATCGCGCACCTCCAGCACGCTGGAGGCAGGATCAGACATTGGCTTCCTCGTGCATTTTCAGACGGCTCGGGAGCGCGATGAGGCTGAGCAGAAAGACGAGTCCGAGCAGGACGAGAGCGGCGCCCCAGAGCTTCGCGCCCACCGCGGGGTCGAACGAATCCTGGGCGAGAATAAAGATGTGGTAAGGCAGGGTGAGGACCGGGCTTTCCTTGATTCCGTGCGGCCAGGTCGCGCCGGCGAAGATCGTGCAGGTAAACATGATCGGCGCAGTCTCGCCCGCGGCCCGCGCGAGGCCGAGCAGCGAGCCGGTGATCAGGCCGCCCCACGCCTGCGGCAGGAGCACGGCCCAGACGATCTGCGCCCGGCTGAGGCCGAGCGCGGCAGCGGCTTCGAGGTAGGTCGAGGGGATCGCTTTGAGCCGCTCGATCAGTGACACGGTGACGGTCGGCAGCATGCTCAAGGCGAGCACGATCCCGCCGGCCAACCACGACTTTCCCCAGCCACACCACTGGACGAAGACGATGAATCCGAAGAGTCCGAAGAGGATGCTGGGCACGCCATTCACCGTATAAAGCACGGTGCGCAGCCCCCGACGCGCGGGGTCGCGGCGCAGCCAGACGCGTTCGACCAGCGCAAGTCCGACCGCCATCGGCGCGCAGATCAGGAACGCGGCCGCGAGGAGAATCAGCGTGCCGATGAGGTTCCAAAAAATCCCGCCCGCCGCGCCGACCAGCCGGATTTGTTCCGTAAAGAAAGACCAGCTCAGCGCGGGCAGGCCACGCTGCGCGACAACGAAGACGAGCCCGAGAAGGATGCCCACGGCCACCAGCGCGCAGGCGCCCGCGAGCATGGCGATGAGGAGGTCGCGGAGCCTACGCATCGGACCTCCTTCCGAAGCCGGTGCCGAGCACGGTGAGCGCGCCGGTGAGCACGAGCAAGATCAAGCCGAGGCCGACAATCGCGGCCCAATGCAACGGATCGCCGTAGCCGATGTTGGTCTCGGAACCGCCGAGCTTGCTGGTCAGCGTCTGGCCGGATTCGAGCAAGGGCCGCAGGGAGAGCAGGCGCTCGGGCAGGTTGTTGTCCTGCCGGCCGACGACGAGAAAGACGGCGATCGTTTCACCCAGGGCCCGCCCCAGGGCGAGCAAGAGCGCCGCGCCCAGGCCCCGGCGCGCTTGCGGCAACGCGACGTGCAGGATGGTCTCGGCGCGCGTGAGGCCCAGCGTGCGCGCCGCCCGGCGCTGGTCGGCGGGAACAGCGCGCAGGGCATCGTCGCTGAGGGTCACAATCGTCGGCAAAATCATCACCGCGAGCAGCACGCCCGCGGTGAGCAGGGTGTCCCCGCTGAGCGGGTCGAAGCGGGCGAACCACTCGTAGATCCACTCGCGCAGGAGCAGAATGCCGAGCAGCCCATAGATGACCGAAGGCACCCCGGCGAGCAACTCGATGAGCCCCTTCACCGCGAGCCGCGGAGTGCGCGAAAGATACTCGGCGGTGAAGACCGCGGCGCCCATCCCGAGCGGCGCTGCCAGCGCCAGCGCGACGAGGGAAACCACGACGCTGCCGTAGATCATCGGCAAGGCGCCGAATTCCGCCTGCCGGAAAAACCACTTCGTCCCGGTCAGATAATTCCAGCCTTCGTGCTGCCAGACCGGCAGGCTTTGCCACGCGAAAATGCCGACGAGAAATCCCAGGGTGGCCAGCGCCACGAAACTAAAGAACCAACTCCAGGCGCGCGTCATGGGTCAGTTCTTCAAATCCTTGAGCCGCAGATAACCGTGCTTCTTCACCAGCTCCTGCCCCCGCTCGCCGAGCATGAAATCGACGAGCACCTTCGCCGCGCCGGCAGGTTCGCCCCGGGTGAGGAGAAAGAGAGGACGGCTCAGGGGATACTTCTTCGTGGCGATGTTCTCCTTGGTCGGCTCGACCACACTCCCATCGTCGAGCTTGATCCCGAGCTCGAAGACCCGCTTCCCATCCGCCCAGGACGAAGAAAGCTCGGAGAGCGCGCCACGGGTGCCCGCGACTTTGTTCCGCGTCTCCTCGTTGCCTCCGACCTCAGGGAAGCTCACCTGCGGCGCGGCCTTGGGACTGCCATAGACCCAATGGACAAAGACCTCCCACGTCCCGCGACCGGGCTCCTTGTTGAAGAACGCGATCCGCTGCGGCTTGCCGCCCACGTCTTTCCAGTTGGTGATCCGGCTTTCGTAGATGTCCTTGATCTGCGCCTTGGTCAGCGCCTTCACGCCACCATCCCAAACGTCTCTGGAAACAATCAGCGCCACGGCATCCTCGCCGATCTGAGTCTCCCGGAACTCGACATTCGGATACTTGGCCCGGTCATCGTCGCTGATGTGTTTTGAAGCCATGCCGACCTGCACCAGCCCATCTCCGAGCATCGAGATGCCGCCCGCGCTCCCGCCCTGCGTGTCCACCTGAATGTCCATCTTCTGCTCCGCGCGCAGATTCTCCGCCGCCTCCGCGACGGGAAGATTCACCGTTGTCGAACCGTTGATCTTCAGCACCTCGGCGGACACGAAACCGTGGAACGCAAGGGAGGCGAGAAGCGTCGGAAAAAGTTTCATCGTTGAGGCGGGGAAATATGCGCTCCACCGCATACGCATCGTCCACCGATCCGGCAACCGCTTTCCGGCTCAGTCCGGCAGCTTGTCCATCCGGAAGGTGCAGCATCCGAAGTCCAGCGTGGGGCCTTCGCGCTCGATCCGCTTTCGAAAGGGGTCCGCGATGAAATACTCGCGCCGCGCGCCGACGGCCTCCATGTCCACGATGCCGGCCTCCTTGAGGATGCGCAGATGTTTGGAGGTGTTGTATTGCGAAAGGCCCAACTGATCGGTCAGTTCGTTCACACTCGCGCGGTGGGCGAGCAGCGCCTTGATCAGCCGCATCCGCGTGCGATCGGCAAGGGCTTTCAAAATGTCCATGCAATCGTTTTTCGGCATGAAAGTAGGTTCCCTGATTCTGGCCTCGACGGCAACGCGGGATCATATCTGCACATCCGCGCATCCCAGCATGAAAACGACCCTCCTCGCCCTCACCACGCTCGCCTTCGTGGCGAACTTCGCTTCCGCGGACACCCCGCGTAGAGCGGCGGGCCGTCACGCGCTGGGAAAAAAGATCGGCGTTGCCCTCTGCGGGCCGCCCGCTACTTTTCCCGCCCTTTGCCATGATCATCGTTACAAAACCCGAGGCCACCGAGGAGCAGATCGCCCACATTATCGAGCGGATCGCCGAGTGGGGCTTCAAGACAGACGTGAGCCGCGGCGCGATGCGCACGGTGATCGGCGTGATCGGCGACGAAAGCGCGATCCGTGAAAAACCCATCGCGGCCATCGCCGGCGTGGAGTCGGTGACACCGGTGCTCAAGCCCTACAAGCTGGTCGCGCGGGAGTTTCGCGGTGGCAATGACAGCGTGGTGAAGATCGGCGGAGTTGCCATCGGCGGCCCGGAGATTGTGGTCATGTCCGGGCCTTGCTCGGTGGAGAATCGCGCGCAGATCACCTCGATCGCGGCGGACATCAAGGCCGCGGGCGCGAAGGTGCTGCGCGGCGGTGCCTTCAAACCGCGCACTTCGCCCTACGCCTTCCAGGGCCTCGGGATCGATGGCCTGAAACTGCTCGCGGAAGCGCGCGAGGAAACCGGCCTGCCGGTGATCACCGAGATCATGGATACGAAGGATCTCGAGGTGATCGAGAAATACGCCGACTGCCTGCAGGTCGGCGCGCGCAACATGCAGAACTTTTCGCTGCTCAAGGAAGTGGGCCGGAGCAAACTGCCGGTAATGCTCAAGCGCGGCATGAGCGCGACGATCAAGGATCTGTTGATGAGCGCGGAATACATTTTGAGCGAAGGCAATTTCAACGTGCTGCTCTGCGAGCGGGGCATCCGGACGTTCGAAACTTACACCCGCAACACGCTCGACCTGAACGCCGTGCCCGTGCTGAAAAAGGAGACGCATCTGCCGATCGTCGTCGATCCCACCCACGGCATCGGGCTGCGCGAACATATCGGACCCATGGCGCTGGCCGCCGTGGCCGCGGGCGCCGATGCGCTCATGGTCGAGGTGCACAATTCGCCCGAACTCGCCAAGAGCGACGGCGAGCAGGCATTGCTCCCGCATGAATTCGCCGACCTCGTCGCCCGCGTCCGCAAGGTGGCGGAAGCGGTGGGCCGGTCGGTGTAACGCGCAGCCGCCCCAATCGAAAACGCTGAGCGGCCGGATACATCGTACCCGGGCGTGATTTTAGAGCGCAGGATCGTCCAAAAACACGCCGTCATCCTGAGCGGAGTGGAGGCCGCGGGGGAAGATTCTCGGTATGCATGGCGCTCTCCCTTGGGTGACCGCTCCGGCAGTTCCTCTGCGCCTCTGCGCCTCTGCGTTAAAATCAGATCCGACCTGCATCGTCACGGCTGAGCGCAGTTCCTTCCGGGGGCGAAGGAGGGGACGGAACGAAGTCGAAGGATCCCGTGAGCCCGAGCGAAGCGCACGGGATCCTTCGACTGCGCTCCGCCCTCTTTTCCGCCTCCACTCCGCTCAGGATGACGGCGCGTTTGCGGGCATCCCACACGAAAAATCGCGCCCGCGTATCGGGCCACTCAGGAGGACTGCCTTCTTCGTTGGTAGTCCGCGCGAGGCGATCTCGAGGCGCCCGCCTACACCTTCTCCGGCACGATGTACGGCGCGCGATATTCGCGGGTCAGCATCGTGTCCGCGGCGGCATTGCCGATGAATTTTTCCGTCTTCGGATCCATCTTCAGGAATTCGCCGAGCGCGAGCTGATCCACCTTGATGTCCACATCGTTCGCGGCGAGATGCGTCGCGAGCCGCTCGAACGAATCCATTGCGTCCTTGTTCCCCTTGAGCTTCTCGCGGATCGCATCGGGCGACGCTTTTTTGCCGAGCTGATACGAGATGTTGCCGGTGTGGCAGAGCGCACTGGAGATGTGGCCGTCGATGATTTTCCCCTGCAGGTCACTCGTCTTCCGGCTTTGCACGGCCTTGAGGAAATTCGCGAAGTGATTTTCGCGTTCGGGATCGGACTCCTTCGTCTTTTCGTCCTTCGGCAGGTTGTCCACCACGCCGGGGGGAATCGGAGGCTTCCCAAATTTCTTCACCGCGTTGCCGTCGTTGTCGATCGCGATCGCGTTGTTGTAGTCGGGGCACACGAGGTAACCGTTTTCGTACTGCACGATGACGCCGACGCCCGCGCCGCGGTACTTGTCCATGTCCTTTGCTCCGGTCTTTTCCGGCAGCCCGCGCACTTCGAAAATCAGCGGCGCCTTCTCGTACCCGTGGACGATGAACTGGGAATTCGCCGTCTCCCCGTCATCAATGTAACCGAGCCGTCCGCCGATCGAAAACACATTGGGCGACAACGCCTCTTCGCCGAGAAACCGCCGCGCGATGTCCATCTGGTGGATGCCTTGATTGCCAAGATCGCCATTGCCGGTGTCCCAGACCCAATGCCAGTCGTAGTGCAGCTTCGCGCGCATGATCGGCTTCACCGGCGCCGGACCAAACCACAGATCCTTGTCAATGTTCGCCGGAAACGGGGTTTCCTCGGTCACCTTCCCGATGCTCGGGCGGCGCTTGTAACACAGACCGCGCACGTACTTGATTTTGCCGAGCGGGAGAGACTTCTGCCATTCGAGCGCATCCGCGATGCCCGTGGCCGAGCGGCTCTGCACGCCCATCTGCACGATCTTCTTATATTTGTCCGCGGCCATTACGAGCTGCCGGCCTTCCCACACATTGTGCGAGACGGGCTTCTCGACGTACACATCCTTGCCAGCCTGGATCGCCCAGATCGCCGCGAGGGAATGCCAGTGGTTCGGCGTCGCGATCGACACGGCGTCGAGTTCCTTGCTCTCCAGCATTTTGCGGATGTCCTGATAGGTCTCGACCTGGAGGCTCTTGTTCTTCAGTTGCGCCGACCCCTTGTCGAGCACGGTCGTGTCCACATCGCACATCGCGGTGATGCGCGAGATCTTCGACCCGAGGTAGGCCGAGATATGCGCCTGCCCGCGGCCATTGAAGCCGACCATGCCGATGCGGATCGCGCTGTTCGAGCCGGGGGCTTGTGAATAGACGCGGGCCGGCAGCGAGATCGCGGCGCCGGCCAGCGCAGCGCGGGTGAGAAAGGAACGACGTGTGAGTTTCGTGGACATGGTTTTGAGGTTTGGGGAGTGGAACGTGGGAAGGCTTATTTCGCCTTGGCTGCGTAGTCGCGGTAATGCTCGGCCACTTTCGCGGCCTCAGGATCGCCCGCATGAAAATAGAAACGATAGCGGAAGGTCACGCTCTTCCCGGGGGCAATCGTGAAGTTTCCCGCCGCCTTGTCCGGCAGCTTCTCGAACTGCGCCTGGCCAAACGCATTCGCCGCAAACAATCCGTACGTGCGCACATGCCACCAGGTGGGATGCCGCGGATTGCCCGGATGATCGAAGATCGCCACTCCCACGGTCTTCCCCTCGACCGGTCCAAAACAATCCACCCATTTCGCCCGCGTGCCCCAAGCCTCGGCGTCCTTCTTGCCTTCGCTCGTCAGGATGTGCCCCTCCCCGGTCGTCTCCCCCGTTTTCCTGCCACCACTTGTCCCGGACGCGGCCACCACAGCGGTCTTTTCGCCCTTCGGCTTTGCGCGCTGCACGCGCATGGTTTCCGCGAGGCGGATTGCCATCACCCCGTCCTTGTCATCGCCGAAGACCACTTCCTTTTCGCCGGCGGTAATCGTGATGTCGAAGTCGAGCAACCGGCCATCCTTCATCGGCTGGATGCGGATCGTCCGCTCATCCGTGCAGACCACTCCGCCTCCCTCGTCGAGCACCCACTTGTTTTTCGCGCGGATCACTCCCGAGTCCTTGCCGCCCTTCACTTCCAAAAAGCGCTCATGCACGATCTGCCCGAGCGGCGTCCCCGGCTTCGCGGAGTTTTCCCAAAAGCCCGCGCCATTGACGTGCCGGTGGCCAAACCAAAGTCCCATGTGATGCGGGTGATCCGCCTCCTCGCCGGGCACACCTTCCTTCATCGGCCAATTGCGCGTCATGCCCGCTCCGGTCGGCCCGATGATCGGGTAGAGATAAGGCCGTCGCGCGCCGGTGAAATGATACTCGGTGAAAAGCTGGCCATCGATCTCCACGCGCACCCGATCGGCTTGTTCTTTCACCTCCACATCGGCAAATGCCGCAGCGCTGAGCAAAGTGAGGACGGGGAAGGCGAGAACGCGGAGGGGGGATAACACGGGAGGAGGAGTATGTGGGGGTGAATAAACGAGGCAAGCAAGCAACCAATCGATACCGCGTTTATTTGAGCGATTGTGTCCGGCGCCCCTGAGGGCCACCCGCTCTCCGCCGGCGCGTCGCTCAAAGACTGCGCCGGAACCCCTGCAGGCGCCCCTTCGAGGCATCCCAGAGATATACGTCCGTGAGATAGGTCTGGTGCATCAACTCGAAATTGGTCCGCACAAACAAATCGAAACGCCCGCCCGGATCCTGCCAGGTGATCTTTTCGCCTGGTGAACGAAAACGAATGTCGCGGTTCAGGACCACCCACAGCCGCCGATGCCGCCCGCACGCGTCCTGCAGTTCATCGAGGCGGCTGATCACTTCCGCGCCCGCGTTGCGATCGATGAGGCGTCCGTCCTTTCGATAGACAAAGTCGTGGAGCAACGGGATCTCGATGTCGTATTCGACCCGGCCCACCTCGCAGATCGCCGCCGCAGTGTGCGGCGCGGCCACCGCGAGCGCATCCTCGGGCGCAATCTTTTCCCGCACGTAGGCGAGCGCGCCATCCACATCCGGCAGGATCTTGGTCGAGTAGGAACTCGGAATCTTCCACGGCGAAAACGAAAGCCCGACCATCAACACGAGCAGCCCCGCCATCGTTCCCGCGAGCATCCGGTGCCGGCCTCGCAGTTCCTTCGGGCCCAGCGCGAAAACAAAAGTCCCCAGCTCCCGCGCCCCGTGCACCGCGAGGAGAAAGAAGAGCGGGAACAGCCAGTATTGGAAGCGCACCCCGGAACCCGAGATCAGGATCGTCGAAAAAATGATCCCGCTGAAAAAAGTAAGATACAGCGCGAGCACGTTGCGATTCCGGCTCCGCAGCGCAAACGGAAGCCCCGCCAGAAACACCGCGCTCAACCCGAAATGCAGCCGCGAGTAGAGACTGAAGATCCAGTAGAACGTGCTCGGAAACATCAGGTTGAGTTTCAGCGCCGGCTCCACCCGCGGCGACACACCTTCCACCTGAGTCAGACACACCGTCTGAAAGATCACAAAGTCGAGCGCGACCAGCAGCAGGCCGCAGCCCGCAGCGATCAGCCACTTGATCTCCGCACCCCAGCCCTTCGCTTCCGCAAAGAGCAGGTAACTCGCGAGCAGCGTGC
The DNA here is from genome assembly GCA_031411395.1 of Chthoniobacteraceae bacterium. Classification (GTDB taxonomy): domain Bacteria; phylum Verrucomicrobiota; class Verrucomicrobiia; order Chthoniobacterales; family Chthoniobacteraceae; genus Chthoniobacter. Next base: position 15,819 of record JANOAZ010000319.1, on the reverse strand, counting down.
ATCCGATCATCACCGAGATCTCCTGGCTGAAGACCGCAGCAAAGAAAGCCGCCAGCGCGAGGTAGCGGTATTTCATCCGCTGCTCGGAGACAAACCCGAGGCAGAAGTAATAGACGGTCAGCAACGCGAAGAACTGCTGCTGCTGATAAAATCGGACCTGGTGACCCATGCTGATCGCCAGCGGATGGAGAGTGAAGAGCGCGGCTGCCCCGAGGCCGATCCATCGGCTCTTCAGCAATCGACTTCCGCACAGGTAAAGCAGCGCGGCCGTAGCGATCGCGAACAGCGCGGTGGGCACCCGCATCGCCCAAAAATTCTCCCCGAAAAGCAGCACCGCCCCTGCGGTAAGGTAATGATAGAGCGGACTCCGGGTGTAATAGACGTCGTCGATTAGCTTCGGAGTTCCTGTCTCCGCGATCGCGAGAATTGTCTGCACCGAAGCCCACTCATCCGCGTCCGTCGGTTGGAACTCCAACAGGTGGATGCGGGTGAATCCGCAAGTCACCAGCACCGCCAGCAAGGCCAGCGAAAAGCCGTGCCGATGCCACCATCCATCTCCTGCGAAATCAAGTCTGTCGCCCCAGCGGAGCGCGGCCGCGGTCGCCACGCCGCTCACGCCACTGGCCAACAGGATCCACGCCCAGGTTGCACCTGGCAGCATCCACAGAATTTCGTCCCGCACCGCAAAGCAGCAATCGAGAGTGATCGCACCGGCCAGCACCGTGCCGGCGATCGCCAGGCTCGCCGACGTTTCGGCAAGGAACCGAGCCTTCTCGGGCCACACCCGCCGCCGCTCGCACCAGATCGCCAGACCGAAGATCAGAAACACGGTCGCGGCGGCAAGGAGCGCCCACTCGCGGAACTTATCGCTGCTCGCGTAACAGTACCCGAGGTAGCGTTTCCGCGGAATGCTCGCCTCCGCCACGCCCGGGCGCCCGGTCTCAACCACCGGCAGGCGTTCCATCTCACCTCGTACATTGGTCACCCGCGCACTCCAGTTCGCGGAAGATGAAACCAACTCCGAACTGGCTCCCCCTCGCACCGCCCGGCCATCGACAGCGACCTGCGGACGCCACTTGAGCGAAGCGTCCCGCGCCACCAATCGGACCGCGATCCGATTCTCCCCCGCCCGCAACATCGAACCCACGCTGTAGGCATCAAAAGCCCCCACGTCACGGCCCGTCGGAGACCCGTTGTTCACGATCCAATCGCTCGCCGAGACCTCGCTCGAGGCCTGCGTAGGCGACTCGGCCTTATGTCCGTTGATGTATAGGTCGTAAGTCCGATTCGTGATCAGGCGCACCCAGGCGCCTTCGGGGCGGCGATCGAATCTCCAGACGGTTTCAAACCAGATCGACCGATCAGGGCTGTCCTCGCCCACGGTCAGCCAATTCCCCTGGAATGGGAGAGAAAAGATCTCCGGAGCGAATGTCTGATATGGATCGCCCGGGCTCGGCGCGAGTTGCGCCGGCGCCCACGCAAGATCGCTATACTCCTCATCGATCCACTCCCGCTCGGCGTCCCGGCGCGGCAGTTCCGCCGCCCTCCATGAGCGGTCAGACACGAGGGTCATCCGCTGCCCGGACTCAAGTTGGATTTCGCCATCGACACATAGTCGGTTTGGCGCCTTCCGCGAATCGACCCGGATGCAGATCACATTCCGCCCCGGTTGCAGCGCCCGGCTGAGATCAAAGAAAACCGGCAGCCGCTCATTCGCGTAACTGCCCCACTGGAAATCGCGGGCATAGGAAACCCCGGGAATGGCCTTTGCGTTGTTGATTCGCTGACCCCGCTCACTCATCGCAAACTGATAGGAGCGGTTCGGCCGCCACAACGGTTGTCCGCCGAGAACTCTTCCATTCACCACCAATTCAAAGCTATCGCACGTGGCAATCGCAAGCCACGCATTACTTACCCCGGCTTCCAGCGAGAATGCCTTCCGATAATAACCGACCGCGCCTTCCGGATTGGGCGAGGAGATCCATTCCCCGGACATCAGCCAGCGCTGCGGTGCCGGCCGGTAGGGACGAATCCATCGACAAACCGCATAGCTGGCAAGCAGCGCGAAAAGTAACGCGCTCACATAGAATCCGAGAATCTGACGCCGGTGAGCCATCTAATGCCTTCGCGCTCCTTTCCACGCATCGAGCGCGGCAGCCAGGTCGCCATGCAGATACTCGCAAAAGGCAATGTTTTCGCTCCCATGCGCGAGCACGGCTGCTTTGGTCGGAGTGTTCAGATGGCGATAGGTGTCACTCATGCGCGAATGAAGCCTGACCAACGCGACCCGATCTCCCTGATGTAGATATGACAGTTGGAGCGCGTAGTTGGCTCGCAGGTTGCATGGGTCGAAAAGCATCACCGTTTCGAATATCTCAATCGCGCCATTCACCTCCCCGCTGTTCAACGCATTTGCCCCCAGTCTGAGCAAGGCTTCCACACAATCACGGGTCAGCGCGGGAGAAGCCGCGGGATCGGAGAGCCCCGCGACATAGGCACTGCGTGCCTGGAGCGCAAACCCATCCTCCTCGAGCAACCTCGCCCGGTAGTGTCGGGAAGCGGATGTCTCCCGGCCCAGCGCATCTTCCAACAGGCCCATTTGCAGAACGAAATTGCCGTCTTCCCGCACCGAAGGCATCCACCACGCTGCCGCGCGCAGCGAACCCGCCGCGCGGTCGCAATGCCCCTTCTGCGCGGCCTGCCGTGAATTCATCAAAAGCCAATTCGCAACGCAGGGAGGAATCAGCGCGAGCCCGCAAGCCAGCGCTAATAACACCGAACCTCGCCGGACGAACCGCGTGCCCACCGCCCACTCCAAGCCTCCGGGCCCGCAAGCGAGGGCGCCCAGCACGGCGGGCGCGCCGAGCACAGCCAGCACCCACCCTTTCCCGAGAAAGCACGAGAACCAGGCGGACAGCCCGAACCATTCAACCATCTCGACGAACCGGCTCCACCCGAAGTTCGCCGGCCCCCAATCCGGCAACGGATGAACTTCCGAATCAAGCGGCCGGGTGACTGGAAAGACCCGCTGGCGCCAGAAGCTATCCTTGTATTCCTGTGCATTGTAGATGTCGCCAGCTCCGACGGTGAGACTCTCGTGCTGGCTGTAGAGCCAGCTTGCCTCGCCGGCGATCGTGGGGCTCCAGACCGAGATACAGTATGGAAAAAAGAGCAGCGCCACGGACAGTATCAGAAAACATCTGCCACAGGCGAGTGACCACTGTCGCGACCTCCGATAGCTCACCAGCGAAATGACCACCGCCACGATGCACAGGCCGCGGAAAGCCCAACTCGCCGGAGATTCGTGGGCGGAAATCATCGCCGCAGAACCTTCTCCCTCGCCGAACCGCGGCACGCTGAACCACGACAAAAACGGGCTCACTGCCACGGCAAAAAATCCGCAAACTCCGACAAGGCGCGCGACGACCAAAGGGAGCGATCCCCAGGAAGTCGCGGACTCTTTCACCGTCGAAATGTGGGAGCGAGAAGGGGACACACTGGATAATCGCTACGGCATGGCGGCCACTTCTTTGAACTGATCGGAAGCCGATAAGTCCTCGTAGCCGGCTACCGCCACCCGTTCCCCCATCGCCAGCCCTTGCTTGATCTCGACCCACCCTTCCGACGAAGCGCCCAGAGTTACTTTCCGGTTCGTCCGCTCATCATTGGCAATCACAGTTACCGCACCCTGACGCGCCGAAAGCGTCGTCACGGCACTCAACGGCACGGCCGCGACCTTTCGCTCCTCCTCGATCCGCGCAAACCCGGTCAAGCCGGGCACGAGTCGCTGCTTTTCCTCCGAGGAGAATTCCACGATCACCGAAAAAGTCGTGGGCCACTCCGGCGCCCCCATGCCCAACGCCCGAACCGGACGCGATCCTTCGGGGCCTCCGGTAGTGTAGGTCACGATCGGCACCACGCGGGAAACCGCGCCGATGATCGGGTCGCCCGGAAGCGCCTCCAACTGCACCTGGGCCTTGCTCCCCACGCTAATGTCATGAATGGCCGTCTGATCGACATGTGCCTCGAACCAGAGCCCCGCTGCGATCACAAAGCCCACCTCGCCGGACGTTCGGTTGTATTCTCCGGAACGGATCTGCACACTGCTCACGATTCCGTCCGCGGGAGCGACGATGCGGTAGTTATCAAGTTCCGCCTGGCGCTGCTGACACAGGTTCTGTTGTTGCTTGAGGTTATTCTCGGCGATGGACGTGCTCTGGAGCTGTCCCTTTGAAGACATATCCAGGCCAAACTCGCTGGACTGAAGGTCTCGTTTCGCTTCGGCCAGCTTCGATTCGATTTCCAGAAGCTGAAAGCGGGACGCCGCTCCCTGGTCATGCAAGCTGAGCATCGCCGCGTGCCGTTCCCGAAGGATCTCGATCTGCTTTTGATTGGCTGCCAGATTGATGCCATCGAGTTCCGGTCGCTCCCGGACCAGGGTATGAGTCGAACCCAGCTTCACCCGCTCGAGTTCGGCCTGCGCATTCCTGACCAATAATGTTGCCGACTCCACACGAAGTTGCGCGAGCGTCGGATCGAGTTCCGCCAGAAGTTCACCCTTGGTCACTCGCTGGCCTTCCTCGACATGCACCGAAAGGATCTTGTCCGTCGGGATGATCGGAACGCGAACGGGCATCGCCGTGATTCTACCCTCGCCGAGCCGCTGGATTGCAATCTTCCTAAGCTGCACCGACGCCGTCTTCACGACGAAGGGTTGGTCCGTCGCCCGCCGCAGAGCTGCATAGCCAAAGCGGGAGTTGTACATCCGATTGGACGGTTTTTGATAAGCCGGCCAGATGACCACGCTGATCAAAAACCATGCGAAGAGCGCGGTGATCGTCACCAACATGACGATCGCAAACTTACTTACATTGCACCGCAGAACACGGATCATGGATGACTAAGTGGCCGGATCCAGAACTGCCCGTGGCTTCCAGGCAGAATGTGCGATCAAGTTTGGTGTCAGGCATACTCCCAGGCAGGTGATTTCATCGATGATCATCACAATGCGCCAGAGAACGGAGGCGGCGATCGCCGCTGGCAGCGGCATCATGGTGCTGAGGAGGCATGCAGCGCCCGCCTCCCGCACCCCGATCCCGCCGGGGGCGCCGATCGCGAGGAAGCCGATCAGCCAGCCACAAGCGTTGATCCCGACCACCGCCACCAGATCGATGGGGGCGGCCGAGACGGAGCGGATGACGAGATAGAATGCGAATCCGTTCAGGCAGCAAAGGGTGGTATAAAGCAACACCACCAGCGCGAGCATCCGCCCGTTTAGAGTAAGAGAACGAAGGGCGACTACTTCGTTCCGCAGAGATTGTAACTTGGAACCCAACCGGCTTTGCGGAAAGTGGGTGATGCAGTATCCGACGGTCAACCCGAAGACAAGCACGGCCGCTCCACCAACGAGAAGCATTTTGGGATGGATCAGGTTCATCCAATCGATCGCGCTTCCAGAGCCGATCACACCCACTGCGGCCACGATACTCCACGCAAGGATGGTGAGCAGTAATTCCAATGGCAGGCTGGCAGAAGCAATCGCCGGGGGTATCCCGGTTTGGGTTGCTTGATAAACTCGCGAGCAAAAACCCCACACACTGCCCGGCAGCCAGCGCATCGACTCGGCGAGCAGCCACAGCCGCATGCCCCGCCTCAGTGGCATAGGTTGGTGCATGGCCCGCAGGACCATGACCCAGCCGGAAGAATTCAGGACGCGATAGGCGATGCAAAGCATCAGACCCGCCGCGAGCAGCGGGAGGTCAATCGATGTCACCTGGCGTTTCACTTCGCCTGCGTAGTGTTGGAACGCCTTCAGGATGAGCAAGAGCACCGCTATCGCAACGATCCCCTTCAGCACCGCCGTCCATCGGATGCCGATCCTAGACATACGCTTCGCGCAGAGCTTCGCTTTGCGTCCGTGGCTCACCACCGGAGCAGGCATCCTGGTATAGGGCCTCGGTGGCCGCAGTCACGCGATCCCATGAAAAGTATTCGTCCGCATGCTTTTGCCCGGCGTGGCCGAGTCGCGCCGCGAGTTCGGGATTCTCCAGCAAGCGCAAGACCCCTTCCGCCAGCGCGGTCTCGTTCTTTTCCGGAACGAGGAGCCCGGTCTGCTCGTGTTTGATCACATCGACGATGCCACCCACGGAAGACGCCACCACGGGCTTCGCATTCTGGAGCGCCTCGATGAGCACAACACCCAAACCTTCCGTATCTCCGCGATCATCGAAGATGGCGGGAAGAACATAGACGTCGCATTGCCTGTAGAGTTCCAGGAGGCGGTCGTTGCTGACAAAGCCGAGAAACTCGACGTGAGCTGAGAGGCCGAGCTTGCGGCTAAGTTCCTCCCATTCCTGCCGCCGGTCTCCATCACCCGTGAGCAACAGCTTTACCTTCCTGTGTTTCAGAATGTGAGGCAGCGCCTTAAGCAGGTAGGGCACTCCCTTTCGCTGGATGTGGCGTCCAGTGAAAAGGATCACAGCCGGCTCGTTTGGATCCTTCGTCGAGCGCGCGGCGGGACTCGCTTCGGTCGTCGCTCCATAGGGAATGACGGCGGCGTTTCTTCCGCAGAGCTTTTCGATTTCATCCCTCGTGTGCGAGCTATTGCACGCCACGCGATCGGCACGGAGCAGACAGGAGCGCAGGATCGCCCGGACCCAGCCCTTGCGTCGCGCCATGGCGAGTTCCGCGCCGTGGCACATGGCCACGACCTTTGCTCCACACACCTTCGCCGCAGCGAGCGCGAACAAGCCGTGAGGGAACGGCCAGTGAACGTGAATCAAGTCGAACTTCCGACTCGCCGCCCAACCCATCGAGCACAGGGTGCCCATCGCGATGTAACTCACCGCGGGCAACTGATACAAAGGGTTCCGCAGCTTGTTTGGCGCACCTTCGTCGTGGGTAAGCTTCTCGATTACCCGAGGCGCGTAGCGAAAGCGAAGCACCTCAATGTCATCGATGCGATGGCTTTTCAGACCCTTGAATGAGGGAACGATCACGGTCATCTCGTGACCCATTCGCGCCAGCCGGTTGATCGACTCACGCAGCCAGGGCACCTGCGAATCCTGAGGGTCGCGCGCATAGGTCGAACCCATGACCGCGATTTTCAGTTTCCGCCGGGAGATGGGCGCTCCGGTGCTCATGCCGCAGCCATTTCGCGGATTCGAATCGCCTTCCGGACCGACTTCAGGAGTTGGTCCGCATTCGCGGGCTTCACGAGGTAATCGAAGGCACCGAGCTTCATCGAGAGCGCGGCGGTTTGCACTTCCTCCTGGCCGGAGACGATGATCACTCCCACGTCGGAATGCTTTTTCCGAATCTGCCGGAGGCAATCGAGCCCGTCATTATGCCCGGCGAGATTGAGATCGAGCAGGACCACGGAGATGGCATCTCCGACCTTGGCGAGCGCCTCCACTCCATCGGCTGCTTCCTCGACCCGATAGCTGGCTTGTTCGAGATGGGCTCGAAGGACGCGCCGCGTCACTGGATCATCATCGACGACGAGCACACCGTGCCCGGATACGATCCCCGAAGCACGGTTCCAACCGAGACTCGGACGCGGCGCATCCCGCTTTGCGGTGAGGCTCTGGGCCTGGCCCGCGCGAAGAAAATCCCGCGCCGACAAAACCTCGGCGATCGGAGGCTGGCGCTCCTTGTCCACGTGCCCGCGGAGAATCATCTCGGCGAGGAATCCGATCGCGGCGAGGGGAACACTGCCGATCAGAAAAATCTGCGCGGCCGTGAGCAGCCGCGTGGACGCGACCGGCCCGAGCCATGGGAGAAGCGCCACGGCAAAGAGCAACGCACCGACGATCAGGCACAGCGCCGCCTGGCCACCGAAGAAGTGCAAGGGACGCTCGCGATAGTTCTTCAGAAAATAGACCGTCTGCATGTCCATGAAGCCTCGAAAGAATCGCTTCAGTCCATACTTGCTCCGACCGAACTTTCGCGCGTGATGCTCCACCTCGATCTCCGCGGAGCGGTAACCCTCGATGCTCGCCAGGGAGGGAATCATCCGGTGCATCTCACCATAGACGGACACCTTTTTAGCCACCTCTGCGCGATAACACTTAAAGCCGCAGTTATGATCGTGCAGCTTCACCCCGAGCACCTTGCTGACCATTAAGTTAAACACGCGGCTGGGCAGCACCTTGTGCCACGGATCGTGCCTCGCTTTCTTCCACCCGCTGATCAGGTCGTAGCCTTCATCCAGTTTCGCGAGGAAACGTTCGATCTCCTTGGGGTCGTCCTGCAAGTCGGCATCGAGGGTAAAAATGATCTCCCCGCGCGCGGCTCGAAATCCGGCCGCGAGCGCGTCTGCCTTGCCGGAGTTCTTACGGAAACGACACGCGAGGACCCCGTCCGGATTCGACCTGGCGATCTCGTCGATCACCTTCCAGCTATCGTCTTCGCTGCCATCGTCGATGAAAATGACTTCGAAGGGGCGCTCCAGCCGCTCCATCTCCGCAGCGATTCGCTGGTATAGTTCGTGGAGCGAAGCTTCTTCATCCTTCACGGGGATGACGAAACTGATCAGACCATGGGTGGATGTTTGCATAGGTTCGTGTGGAAGTGCGGTGATTCGCGCAAGCTGCGAAACAGCGGATTTGAGAAAGCAGGATGCGCACCTCCGTCCGTCGGAACTTCACCGCCACCAACGCCTTGTCACCCTTGGGGCATTGGCTACCCTCCCGGGATGAATCGCAACGTTGTCATTGGCTGCGGCGCCTTGTTCGCCATGGCCGTGATCCTCACCGGCGTCTTGATTTTGGAGACGCCGAAGTTCCTCGATCAGGGCAAGTCCTTCCTCAAAAAGACGGTCGCCGACGAGCAGCGGATCGCCGCGCTGGAAGCCAACTGGCAACCGCCCTCACCTACGGTGGATGGGCAATGGTTTCCCGCCGTGGTGGGCGAGGTGCGGCTGGAACGCAGCGAACCGACTGCGGGAATCCCTGAGCTGAACATCGACCGCCCGGGTCATCATGGGTCGTATCGGTCGAGCCGGGGGAATATCGAAGTCGATATCATTCCCGCAAACGACCTCGAGAAGGGCGCGTTGATCAAGCGGGCGGAAGACGCCCTCGGCAACCGGCGCCGGGCGGCGACGACGGATGCGGGCGGAGTCTCGGTGAGCATGAATCGGAGTTCTGCGCGCCTGACCACGTCGCGGGGCAACCGGACGAACGTGCGCATCGGCCTCGACGACTACACGCGGTTTTGGTGGCTGAAGGACACGCTGTTCATTTTCCGGGCGCGAGGCGGGGCGGATTCGGAGACCTTTCCGGAGGAATATCTCCGCGCCCTGTCGCCGGCCGCGGCGGCGCCGGATGGGAAGATCGAGAAGGAATGACCGCCGTCTCCTCCCGCGTGGACACGGGCAAACCAAAGAAGCGGTTCCGCCGAAAGCTGATCATCGCGGTGCTGCTGGCTGCCGCAGTGGGCGGCGGACTGGCGTATTACTTTCTCCGGAAACCGGACGAGACAATCACCGTGCAGGTCGAAAAAGTGACCCGCCGGGATCTCACCGAGACGGTCGTGGCGAACGGGCGAATCCAGCCGGTCACCCAAGTGATGATCAGCCCGGAGGTGGCCGGGGAGATCATCGAATTGCCCGTCGTGGAAGGGCAGCTCGTGAAGAAAGGCGACCTCCTGCTCCAGATCAAACCGGACAATTACAAAGCGGGCCGCAACTCCGCCGAGGCGAGTTACAAGTTTGCCCTCGGCAGCCGCAGCCAGGCCGAGGCGGAATACGTCAAGGCGGAGTCGGACTTCCGACGAAATGAGGAGCTATCCAAGGGCAAACTGATTTCGCCGAGCGTGCTCATGGAGTTCAAGACCAGCTACGAGGTGGCGCGGCTGCGGCTCGAAAACTCGATCAACCAGGTGGACCAGGCGCGCTTCGCCCTCGACAAGGCGAGCGACGATCTCGCGAAGACGACGATCACTTCTCCGATCGATGGCACGGTGACGAAGCTGAAGTCGCAGGTCGGTGAACGCGTGCTCGGCACCTCGTTCAACATGGGCACCGAGATGATGACCATCGCCAAGCTCGACGAGATGGAAGCGCGGGTGGACATCGGGGAGATCGACGTGGTGCTGATCGAGGTGGGGCAGACCGCGCGGATCGAGGTCGATGCGTTCAAGGATCGGAAATTCAAGGGCACGGTGAGCGCGATCGCCAATGCCTCGAAGGGATCGAGTCAGAGCCAGATGGCGAGCAGCAGCCAGCAGCAGGAGGCGCCGAAATTTGAGGTAAAGATCCGCATCGGGGACAAGGAGGCATTCCGCCCGGGAATGTCCGTGACGGCGGAGATCGAGACGCGAGCGCGCAAGGGAGTGCTCGCCGTGCCGATCCAAAGCGTGACCACTCGCCTGCCCGCCGCCGGCACGCCGAAACCCGATGGCGCAAAACCCGGCGACCCAGTGAAACCGATCGAAGTCGTCTTCGCCCCGGAAGGCGATCATGCGAAAATGCTGCCGGTGAAAACAGGGATCAGTGACAGCGACTTTTTTGAGATCGTCTCCGGGCTGAACGAAGGCCAGGAAATCGTCTCCGGGGGCTACAAAGCGATCAGCAAGGATCTCGAAGATGGGAAAAAAGTGAAGGTCGGCGCCGATGCGGGGAAAGCTGGCAGGGAGCCGAAGTGAGCCTCATCCGTCTCGACTCGATCTGCCGTTCCTACGACATGGGCAGTGAGATCGTGCATGCGCTCCGCGGCGTCTCGCTGAGCATCGAGCGCGGAGAATATGTCGCCATCATGGGGCCGTCCGGTTCCGGGAAATCGACGCTCATGAACCTGCTCGGCTGCCTCGATACGCCATCCTCCGGCAGCTACGAACTCAACGGCCACAGCGTGGGCGAAATGGATGACAACGAACTCGCCGAGATCCGCAACCGCGAGATCGGCTTCGTCTTCCAGACCTTCAATCTGCTCGCGCGCTCCACCGCGCTGCGCAACGTCGAGCTGCCGCTCATCTACGCCGGCATGGGCCTCGACGAGCGGCGCGAAGTCGCGCTCGCCGCGCTCACCGACGTCGGCCTCGCCGACCGCGTGACGCATCGCCCCAATGAAATGTCCGGCGGCCAGCGCCAGCGGGTCGCCGTCGCCCGCGCGCTCGTGAACAAGCCCTCGATCCTGCTCGCCGACGAACCCACGGGGAACCTCGACACCCGCACCGGCGAAGAAATCCTCGAGCTCTTCCAGCAGCTCGCCGACAAGGGCAACACGCTGATCGTCGTGACCCACGAGGAACACGTCGCCCGCCACGCCCAGCGCATCATCCGCATTCGCGACGGCCTCGTGGCGAGCGATGAGGCGGTGGCCAGGTAGCCCGCGCGGCAACTCCTCCTTTTCCCTTTCCCGCAGTCCCGTTACCATCGGGCTCCGATGGAAAATCTTCCCGCCTTTACCGCCTGGATCGAGCCCTCGGACGGCGCGCCGATCCCGCTCACCGGGAATTGCACCCTCGGCCGTTCCAGCGGCAGCCACATCGTCATCGCCGACGTGAAAGTCTCGCGCCATCACGCCACCATCCACGCGCAGGACGCCGGCGAATTCTGGCTCATCGACCTCGGCAGCAGCAACGGCACCCTGCTCAACGACCGCCGCGTCGCCCGCCCCGTGCGCCTGCAGGATGGCGACCGCATCTCCATCGCCGACACCTCCCTCCTCTTCCGGCAGGCCGTGGCGGACGTCGAAGACCCGAGCACCCTGGCCGCCGCTACGGTGATGAACGTGCGCAGCGAGACCCGCTGGCTGCTCCTCGCCGACCTCGAAGGCTTCACCCCGCTCAGCCAGCGCCTCGCCCCCGATGCGCTCGCCACCCTCGTCGGGCAGTGGGTCCGCGCCGGGCGCGAGATCGTGGAAAGCCACGGCGGCACGCTGAATAAATACCTCGGCGACGGTTACCTCGCCTGCTGGCCCGACCATCCGGATTCCCCCGCGCAGGTCGCCGCCGCCGTCCTCGCCTTTCACGAGCAGTGGAAGACGGCGGAGCCGAAGTTCCGCATCGTCGTCCATCGCGGCACCATCTCCATCGGCGGAGCCGCCGCCGCCAGCTTCGGCGAGGAAGCCCTCATGGGACCCGAGCTGAATTTCACCTTCCGCGTCGAGAAAATCGCCGCCACCGCCGGCGCCGCCTTTTGCTTCACCCCCGCCGCCCGGCAGGCCCTCGGCGACGCCCTCCCGCTCCAACCCATCCCCGGCACCCACGAGCTCAAAGGCTTCCCAGGCCGCTACGAATTCTTCCGCCTCTAGTTAATCCGAGAGATAATCCGCCGCTGCCTCATCCAGTCGTTGGAGGTCGGTGGCGGAAAGGACGGCTATGGGATCGAGAAATCGCGATTTGGCGACCTGCCGCAGGCCGGGCAGCACGGCAAAGCTGGGTTTGCGTCCGCCGACTGCGACCTTGATGCGCAGCGGCCAGATTTCGCCGGCTTGGGTGGAAAGCGGCACCACGAGGACCGTCTCGAGCCGGCTGTTCAACGTGCTGTTCGAGAGGACCACCGCAGGCCGCACCTTGCCCATTTCCGGCGGGTGCGCGTCGCTCAGATTGATCCAGAGGACGGAGCCACGCTTCATTTGCGCGCGCGCTTCGGCGGTTCGGCCAGCGGCGCCGTTTCCCACTCTCCCAGCCAGGCGGCTTCACTTTTACGACTGGCGAGCAGGGCGGTGTAGGCGTCGGCTGCGGCGTGCAGGGTGGCCCGCTTTTCCTGGCGAGCCACGAGTTCGCGCACGTAGGAGATCAATGTCTGGTCGGGAGCTTTCAGCCGCCGAATCGCCGCATGCAAACGGGCATCGAGTTTGATCGTGGTCGCCTCCATATACCGTCATGGTATAAACCTCGCGGCGCCCGTCAACCGAGGCACATCACTAAAAAAGACCGCTCATCTCGCGGGGGCGAGGACGACGCGGAAGCCGTTAGACTCGCCGCGGATAGTCGGGATTACGTGAGGCCGCTTCGAGGAAAGCAGAGAGGTGCGGTTGGAACTTCCCCACGTCGCGCCCCGCACCACCCGTTCGTTTTGCTGCCCGTCAAACCAGTCCTCGCAGAACTCCCCCCCATTGCCGCCGAGGTCGTAAAGCCCCAAGCGATTCGCTGCGAACGAGCCCGTCGGTGCCGTGCGCACGTAGCCATCCTGGTAGCCCACGACAAAGGACTTTAGATGTTTATCCCTCGCCTCCACCTCGGCGCGGGATTCCTCACCCGCGTAATTGCCCGCGCCCGCAGGCGGGGGCCACTGCGCGCCCCACGGAAAGACATCCGCAATCTTCTGATCCTTGTCCGCGGGCGTCTGCGCCGCGTCCTCCCTCTCACCGATCCCGACCGCGCAACTCCACTCGTGATCGCTCGGCAACCGGTAGCGTTCGATCGCGCCGAGCTTGCCGGCCTTGCGCTCCCGCTCGGTCAGCCACGTGCAGAACGCCTGCGCGTCTTCCCAGGTCACACCCACCGCAGGATGTGTCGGGCCTTGCGGAAAGTCCGCCTTCGGCCACTCGCGCTTGGTCTCCGTGGCGAAGAGTTCATAGTCCTGCACCCGCGTCTCCCAGATGGAGAAGAGCACGCGCTGCCCATCCGTCGGCCCGCCGGTGATCGGCACGGGGACGAATTTCATGCCGAGGGAATTGACGAAGGGGGCGTCCTTGGTGGCGGCGGAGGAGGAAATCGCAGGCGCGGTGCCGGGATTTTGTTCGTCGAACTGGACTTCCGCAGATTCGAATGCTCCGGGCTGGCCGAAGACGCCCCAGTAGCCGGGGTTTCGAATCAACGCATCCTGAGCCTCCACGACTACGGCTCCATTGACCAAACCCGTGAGGCGGTCGCCTTGGATCCGCAGTTCGAGAAGCAAGGTCTCACCGAGAGCGGGTGGCTGCGGCAGTGGGCTGCGGGCGAGCGACTCGACCTGCCGGGTGGCGTCCACGCGGGTGCGGGAGAGTTCGACCTCACGTCCTTTCCCCAACAAGGTCAGCTTGTACTGCCCGCCGGCCGAAGGGGAGCGGCCGACCACGGCGGGAATATTGGTCTGCTCGGTGATCCGAATCCGCGCCCGGACTGCCCCGTCGGCCTTGGCCGCAGCGTGGTAAAGACTGGTGCCGCGCAGTTGCAGGAGCCCGTCTTTGAATTCCCTCTTTTCATCCCGCAAGGCTTGCCATTCGGCGGCCGGACACAGCGGCTCCCATCCGCCGCCGCGGCTCGGAGCTGTGCCGGGCGATGTGCTGGCGGGCGGCAAGGTCGGGACGCTTCCGCCTGCTGCGGGATCGGGCGTGGCAGCGGCCCGAGCGACGGCGGGCGTTGGCCGCACCACGGGCTGCGCGGTGGTCGGTTTCGCTCCCTTGGGCCAGAGGAAAAAGGCGGCGGCTCCCAGCACCATCACCCCCGCGGCGAGGACGGCGTAGAGCGGGAACGGGGATTTTGCGGCCGATGGCGGAGTGGCTGGCGCCGGCGAGGGCGTGGCGCTGGCCCCGCCGCCCACTTCGCGCCACATGGCGAGGCGGGCTTCGGCGCCGGTGTCGATGGGGCCGGCTTCGAGGGAGGCGAGCACGCTTTCGAGCTGCTCGATCAATTCCTCGTAGCTGTGGTGTCGTTCGTGGCGCTGCTATTTCAACATCTTCCCCACGAGCCGGGCGAGCGGGATGGGGCAGCCGGGCATCACCTTGAGCAGCGCCGGGGGCGGGCCGCTGAGGTGGAGATTCATGACCGTGAGCGGGTCGGTGCCGACGTAGGGGGTCTGGCCGGTGAGGCACTGGTAGAGGGTGCAGCCGAGGCTGTAGATGTCGGTGCGGAAGTCGATCGTCTTGTCGCCGCGCGCCTGCTCGGGGCTGATGTAGTGCGGGGTGCCCATCATCGTGCCGGTGTGGGTGAGGCCGGTGGTGTTGCCGGCGAGCGACTTGGCGAGGCCGAGGTCGCCGAGCTTCACCTCACCGGAGTGGGAGAGGTAGATGTTGCTCGGCTTGATATCGCGATGGATGAGCTGGGCGCTCTGCCAGCCGCAGTGGAGGGCGCGCGCGACGGCGAGGCAGATGCGGACGGCTTCGCCGGGAGGCAGCGCGCCGCGCTTGACCCGCCGGCTGAGGTTCTCGCCTTCGACGAGTTCCATGGCGATGTAGTGGCTGCCCTCGGCGAGGCCGGAGGCATAGACGCGGACGAGATTCGGGTGATTGAGGTTGGCGGCGACACGGGCCTCGCGCTGGAAGCGGGTGACGAAGTCGTCATCCTCCTCGAACTGCGCGGGCAGAATCTTGAGCGCGACCATGCGCCCCAGCGAGATCTGCCGGGCGCGATAGACGGCACCCATGCCGCCCTGGCCGAGCTTATCCACCACCTCGAAGTCGCCGATAGTGCCCATGATGTGGGAGCCGGCGGCTGGAACCGAAGTGCTGCCGGAACTCGGCGGCGTGGCGTCAGGGGTGCCGGAGGTTTCGTGGCGCAGCGTGGGCTGCTCGTCGAAAGGCACATCGGCGGCGGCGGGGTCATCCGGCATATGGGAGGTGGGGGCAATACCACTCGGGGTCCGCGCTTGCGAGGAGTGAAAGGATTTTTGTTCGCCACGCCCGACACATCTTCCGCATTTGCCGCGGATTGCTCGCGAGCGATGAATTCGTAGCGCGGAAATCAACCGAATGAGGGCTCGGTTTTCGCCCAGCAGCGGAGCACCTCGGCGACGCTCCATGCCTGCGCGATGCAGGCGCGAGGCGTGAAGGGATCTTGAGCGTCGAAGACTTCGTTGACCGAGCCGACGCAGCCGTGGTCGAGATGGGCGATGAGGCCGTCGAGGAAATGCCGGGCGCCGGCGCGGTCGTCGGGATGCACTTTCAGCCA
>JANOAZ010000318.1:0-4869 GCA_031411395.1 Chthoniobacteraceae bacterium | reverse complement strand
GTCGGCAACGTGCGCGGTTTCATCGACTAACTTTGCCTTCTGCAAGTATGTGACGCGCGCGGCGTAGAGCGCCCAGTAGGTGCGTGTAATTTCGAGCAGGTGCGATTCGCTCTGGCGGATGAATTCGCTCATCGCGATCTCGGAGTCGATGCGGGCGATGCGGAGCGTGCTGCGGTTATAGCTAACGCCCGCACCCCTTAACAATGGCTGCACGACACTTAATGAAAGCGTCGCTTTCGACTGCGGATTCGGGACGAAGTAGATCGAGTTGTTGTCCGTCCGCGAGAGTTGCTGGGAGACGGTGACCTCGGTGCCGGTGATGAATTTCTTCTTCGCGCCGGCTTCGAACGACCACTCGTCCTGTTGAAAGCGGCTGGCGCCACCGGTGGTCAGCGTGTTGCCGACGGGATCGTTGGAGCGGTCGAACTTTCCCTGCAAATACGCGTTCGTATCGAAGGCGCCCTTCGCCTCGCGAATGCCGGTCTCGCGGATCAGCGGCAAGTCGCTGAAGACCCGGATCTGGCTCGAGTGGCGGAGCGCGCGGACATAAAGATCATCGACCGTGATGCCTTGCGGATGGTTCGCGTCGCCGATCGTGTTGCGTTGGCCGCGAATCCACCACGGGGAGAAGTCTTCGGGGATTTTTGCTGAGACTGCTTTCGCAAAGCTGCGAGGCATTTTGCCATTTCGGACCACTTGCTCGTGATATTCGCCGAGGATTTGGCGCTCCGCGGGAGTCGGATCCAGCGCCGCGTCTCGGGCGGCGATCGGGCTGGCGAGGCTGATCAATGCAAGGATGGCCAGCAAGGGATGCCACTTGTTCGGAATGTTTTTCATGGGCGATTCGGTGGCTCGTTGCCCGGGCAGGGCGCAGCAGCCGGGAATGGAGGTTGCTAATTCCATGCCTGACTCCTCGCCCGCCACCCGAACGACCCGCTGTGAATCCAGGCCACCCGCCCTTCGCCGCCGCCGCCGCTGAAAAGCCCCGGTGCGCGTTCTCGCGCGCTCCCAAAACTCTGCATCTATGAAACGCCGCAAGCTCCTGCTGGAAACTTTTGAGGATCGCATCCTGTGCAGTGTCACCGCGCCCGCCGAGGGCGCCGCGGATCCGCAGAAAGATCCCGCGCTCGCACCTGCCCCGGATGGGACCCATGCGGCCTATGCGACCCATGCGACCTATGAGACCCATGCAGCGACAGCCACGGCGGAGGTCGCGACGCGGCATGAAATCGTCTTCGTCGATACCAGCGTTGAAGATTACCAAAAGCTCGTCGATGACGCGCTGAGCCGGAACAAGGACGGCGCGCAGATGGAGGTGGTGCTGCTCGACGCGGAACGCGACGGCATCGCGCAGATCAACGAAGCGCTCGCCGGACGTGAGGACATCGACGCGATCCACTTCGTGACGCATGCGACCGACCGCGCGGTGAAGCTCGGCAGCACCTGGATCGACGGCGCGGCGTTCCAGCAATACCGCGCTCAGATCGCCTCGTGGGGCAATGCGCTCAGCGCGGATGCCGACCTGCTCTTCTACGGCTGCGACCTCGCGGGCAGCGCCGCGGGGCGCGACCTGCTCGCGGCATTCTACAACGTCACGCTGGCGGACATCGCAGCCAGCGCCGATGACACGGGCAGCGCCGCGCTCGGGGCGAACTGGACGCTCGAGTATCGCCTCGGCGACGCCACGACCGGCATCGCCTTCAGCCAAAGCGTGACCACGACATGGTCCGGCGCGCTGGCCTCCTTCTCGGTCACGAATACGGCCGACTCCGGCGCGGGTTCGCTGCGGCAGGCGATCACCGATGCCAATGCGCTCGCGGGCGCAGACACCATCACTTTCGCCATCGGCAGCGGCGCGCAGACCATCACCCTCGCTACCGCGCTGCCGACGATCACCGGGCAGTTGACGATCGACGGCTGGACGCAGGGCGGCTTTGCCGGCACGCCGCTCATCCGGATCGACGGCGCCCTGGCCGGCTTCGATGGCCTGACGCTGTCGGGCACCAGCGATGGCAGCATCATTCGCGGCCTCGTCATCACGCAGTTCCGGGACGGCATCCTGACCCAGGCTGGCGCGGATAACATCACGATCGCGGGGAACTGGATCGGCACCACGGGGACTGGCACCGGCACCGCCGGCCGCAATACCGACGACGGCCTCGATCTGGCCGGCTCGCTCGCGATCATCGGCGGCACCGGGGCGAACGATCGCAACGTCATCACCAACAGCGCCGACGAAGGCATCAACATCGTCGGCGCGGGAGTGACCGGGCACCTGATCCAGGGCAACTACATCGGGGTCGATCCGGACGGCGCGACCGGGGGCGGAAACACCGACGTAGGTATCGCCATCATCTCGGGCACCGGCAACACGATCGGCGGCACGACGGTGGCGGCGCGCAACGTGATCTCGAGGAACTGGGAAGGCATGGAGATCAACACGTCGAACAACGTGGTGCAGGGCAACTACATCGGCACCGACGCGACGGGCACTCTGAACCGCGGCAACCGGCTCGGCGACGGCGTGCAGATCCAGGGCAGCTCGACGAACAACGCGATCGGTGGCACCGCGGCCGGCGCGGGCAACTTGATCGCCTTCAAGGCCGGCACCGGCGTGGGCGTGGTCAACGGCAGCGGCCACGCGATCCTCGGCAACGCGATCCACTCGAACACGCTGCTCGGCATCGACCTCGGCGCGGCGGGCGTCACGGCGAACGACGCGGGCGACGCCGACGCGGGCGCGAATAATCTGCAAAATTTCCCCGTGCTGACGGCTGCCGGGACGGATGGCACCACGGTGGCCGTGGCGGGTTCGCTCAATACGACGGCCAACACGACGTTGCGCCTCGGGTTCTTCGCCAGCGCAGCCGCGGACCCCACGGGCAATGGGGAAGGGCAGACATTCCTCGGCGGCATCACGGTGATCACCGACAGCAGTGGGAACGCCCAGTTTGTCGCGAGTTTCGCGAGGGCCGTGCCCGCGGGGCAGGCCATCAGCGCGATCGCAACGGTGATGAATGCGGGCGGCACCTACGGGTCCACCTCCGAGTTTGCGCTGAACGTGACGGCGAGCAGCGCGTTGATCGTGGATACTACGAATGACGTGGTCGATGGCACCACGACTTCCGTCGCGGCGCTGCTCGCGGGCCGCGGCGCGGATGGGAAGATTTCCCTGCGCGAGGCCATCATCGCGACGAACAATACGGCGGGCACGGAAACGATCTTTTTGACCGCCGGCACCTACACGCTGACGCGCGCGGGCGCTGCCGAGGATCTGGCTTCGACGGGCGATCTCGATATCACCGGCAGCGTCATCATCACCGGCGCCGGGAGTGCGCTGACGACCATCAACGGCAACTCGCTGGATCGGGTGTTCGAGGTCATTTCGGGGACGGTGGCGATTTCGGACGTGACGATTCTCGGGGGGAATCCGGGAGGCGGCTCCACGGAGGGCGGAGGCCTGAGGGTGGCGGGCGGTGCAGTCACGGTTGCGCGGGCCGCCATCACGGGGAATTCGGCGGGAACCGGCGGCGGCATTGCCGTCGCGGGCGGCACGCTGAGTGTGATCGACTCGACCTTGTCCAGCAACACGGCCGGGACGGATGGCGGCGGACTCCTGGTCAAGGGGACGCAAGTGACGCTGGTCGGCGTGACGGTGGCGAGCAACACGACGGTCGGCGGTGGCGGGGGCATCTATACGACGGGCGGGGGCGCGCTGGTCAATGCCACCAACGTCACCCTCAGCGGCAACACGGCCGGCACGGGGGGTGGAATCAGGAACACGCAAACCGCGATCTTCAAAAACGTCACCATCACCAACAACAGCGCGACCACCGGCGGCGGGATCTTCAATGCGCCGACCGGTTCGCTGACCATCGGGAATTCCATCGTGGCCGGGAATTCTGCCCCGACCGCTCCTGATGCGAGCATCGCCGGCAGCCTGGTCAGCCAAGGCTACAATATCATCGGCAACACCACCGGCAGCAGCGGCTGGGTCGCCAGCGATTTTCAGAACGTCAATCCGTTGCTCAATGCCCTGGCCAATAATGGAGGCCCGACGCTGACCCATTCGCTGCAAGCGGCCAGCCCGGCGATCAATGCAGCGACAGCCACCGGGGCTCCTGCGATCGATCAACGGGGCTTTTTTCGAGACGCCTCGGTTGATATCGGAGCCTTCGAGGTTCAGCCAAATACGGCTCCGGTGGCGGCAAATAATAGCTACAGCGTGAATGAGGACGCGTCGCTCACGGTGAACTGGTGGGATGCCGCATGGACTCGCCGGCAACAGATCACCTTCTCGGGCAATACCTTCGTCGGAGCCCAAGCCCTGACGAACTACCCGGTGCTGATCACGCTGAACAGCGGCAACATCGACTACACGCTAACTCAGAATAACGGTGCCGATCTCCGATTCTTCGACGCGGACGGCACGCCGCTCGCCTATGAAATCGAGAAGTGGGACGAAGCCGGCACTTCATCCGTCTGGGTCAAGGTTCCGCAGATTGACACATCCGGCACGGACTCCATCCAGATGTATTATGGCAATGCAACCGCGGCCGCGGGACAGAACCCGAGCGCGGTGTGGTCTGGCAATGGGTATCAGGCCGTCTATCACCTGGCGGAAACGAGCGGCACGGGCACCACCGACTCCTCAGCCAACGCTTTCTCCGGCACGCTGACGAACGGGGTGCTCCCCGGCACCGGACAGGTCGGCGGAGCGCAGCGGTTGGATGGCGTCAATGACTTCATCAACCTGGGAACGAATCGGGCGTTCATCAACAGCGCCAGCCAGGTGACCTTGTCGGCGTGGATCAACCCGACTTCGGTCGCGGGAACTCCCAATATCCTGAACCTGTCGGTGGACAATGG
>JANOAZ010000317.1:0-15224 GCA_031411395.1 Chthoniobacteraceae bacterium | reverse complement strand
CGCGAAGACGAGACGAAACTCCTTAACGACGCGTGGCAGAAAGTCCTCCGCGTCGAAAAGGGCCGTGCGCATGTCCTCACCTTCGTCGCCCTAGGCGGCGAGGGGAAGACCTCGCTCGTCGCCAAGTGGGCCGCCGAACTCGCCGCGCAGGACTGGCCCGGCTGCGACGCCGCCTTTGCGTGGTCCTTCTACAGCCAGGGCACGCGCGAGCAGGTGGCCGCTTCCTCCGACCTGTTCCTCAAGGAAGCCCTCACCTTCTTCGGCGACGACGCGGACAAGCAGTTCGCCGCCAGCCCCGCCGGCGCGTTCGAGAAAGGACAACGCCTCGCCCGCATCGTCGGCCAGCGGCGCAGTCTCCTCATCCTCGACGGCCTCGAGCCGCTGCAATACGCGCCCGCCTCGCCCACGCCGGGCCAGCTCAAGGACCAGGGCATCGCCGCGCTGCTGCGGGCCTTGGCCACCGCCAGCCACGGCCTGTGCGTCGTCACCACCCGGTATTCGCTCCCGGACTTGCGGGCGTTCTGGCAGACCACCGCGCCGGAGGTGAAGCTGCTGCGCCTCTCCCGCGCCGCCGGCGTGCATCTGCTCCAGTCCTTCGGCGTGAAGGGAAGCCTGCTCCGCAACCTTCCGTTCCACCGGGAGCAGGTGAACGAGTTCGAGAAACTGGTGGAAGACGTGCAAGGCCACGCGCTCACCTTGAATCTGCTCGGCACTTACCTGCGCGACGCCCACGCCGGCGACATCCGCAAACGCGACCTCGTGAAGCTGGAGGAAGCCGACGCCGAGGAACAGGGCGGCCACGCTTTCCGCGTGATGGAAGCCTACGAACGCGAGTTAGAGCGTGAAGGAGACAAAGGCCAGCGCGCCCTTGCGGTGCTCCGGCTGCTCGGCCTGTTCGACCGGCCGCTCACGTCCGACTGCCTTGGGGCGCTGCTCCAGGCCCGCGCCATTCCCAGGCTCACCGAGCCGCTGGTCGGTCTGACCGAAGCGCAACGAAACCTGGCGTTCAAGCGGCTGGAGGATGCCAGACTGCTCACGGTGAACCGCGACGCGTCCGGCGCGCTCGAGACGCTCGATGCGCATCCCCTGCTGCGCGAATACTTCGCCCGCCAACTGCGCGCGCAGCAGCCCGATGCGTGGCGCGCAGCCCACCGGCGGATCTACGAACACCTCTGCGAGAGTACGAACGAAGGCGACCAGCCCACGCTCGAAGACCTTCAACCGCTCTACCAAGCCGTGGCCCACGGTTGCCAGGCGGGGATCATGGAAGAGGCTCGCCGAATCGTTTTCCATGATCGCATCCGAAGAGCTCCCAAGGGTTACAGCATTCACAACCTCGGTGCAGTGGGTTCCGACTTGGACGCTCTAAGCTGCCTTTTTGAATCCCCGTGGAGCCGCGTCTCGCCCTCCCTTACTGAATTCGAGCAAGCTTGGACACTAAGTGAAGCGGCCTTCTGTCTCCGCTCTTTGGGACGGTTGAGCGAGGCTCTTGCTCCGAGTCAGGCAGCGTTGGAGATGCGCAAGAAACAGGGCGTTTGGCCGAGTGCGGCAATCAACGCCGCCAACTTAAGTGAATTGGATCTGACTTTGGGTAATGTGGCGGCGGCGGTTAGCGACGCTGCGCAGTTCGTGAGCAATGCGGCGCGCAGCGGCGATGGATTCCTGCAATATTCCGCCCTCACGACCCATGCCGACGCACTGCACCAAGCGGGACATCGGGATGAGGCGACTGCGTGCTTCCGGCAAGCGGAGACACTCCAAGGCGAGCGAGAACCCAACAACACGCTGCTCTACTCACTAAGAGGCTTCCAGTATTGTGACCTGCTTTTGACTGACGGGGAGCGGGACGCGTGGCAGTTCACTCTCAATGCGCCCTTCGACTCCCGGCCAGTGCATGCTCAACCTTCTTCGTTGCCTGCTGGCTGCCACGCCGCCTACGAACGTGCGGCGCAAACGCTTAAGTGGGTGACCACCCAAGGCTGGCATCTTGATATCGCCCTCGACCACCTCACCTTGGGGCGATCGGTGCTTTTCGAGGCGATTCTAAATGGGTCGTCGTTCGACTCCTGCGATAAATCCCTCCAGCACGCCTTGGACGGCCTACACCGCGCTGGCCGCACCGATTTTCTACCTCTCGGCCTCCTCACCCGCGCCTGGCTGCGTTTCCTCACCGGCGCGCGCACCGGCCCCGAGAGCGCGCAGGCCGACCTCGACGAAGCTTGGGAAATCGCCGAGCGCGGCCCCATGAAACTCTTCTTGGCCGACATCCACCTCCACCGCGCGCGGCTCTTCTTCCGCGAAACGCCGTATCCGTGGGAGTCGCCGCAGGCTGATCTCGCCGCTGCCGAGAAACTCATCAACGACTGCGGCTACCACCGCCGCGACGAGGAACTCGCCGACGCCAAAGCCGCAATCCTTTAACCCAAATCGCACCATGCCCTACCTCGCCGAATCCCCGCTCAAAGCTCCGATCCTTCCCAGCCTGAAAAGCGAATCGCCCCGCCCCACGAAAGCGCGGGCGGTGCGCGCAGCGGATCCCATCGATGACCTCAAAATCCCGCCGGCCGATGGCAAGGTTCTTCGTCCCGGCGATCCGGGATTCAACGATCTCCTGCCTTTCAATCTCCGCACTTCGGTGCGCCCGGCGGTCATCGCGCAGTGCCGGACGGCTCACGGCGTGAGCCTCGCGGTGCAGTGGGCGCGGCAGCATGATTTCCCGCTTGCGGGCCACGGCGGCGGGCATTCTTACGAGGGATTTTCGTCCTGCTCCGGGCTCATGATCGACGTGCGATCGATGGACGCCATCGTCATCAACTCGGCGGCCAAGACCGCGCGCATCGGGGCCGGCTGCCTGCTCGGCGATGTCGCGGAGACGCTCTTCGAGCGCGGGTTCGCGCTGCCAGCGGGCACGTGCAAACCCGTCGGCATCGCCGGGCTCACGCTGGGCGGCGGCCACGGCCTCGCTTCGCGAAAATTCGGGCTCACCTGCGACAATCTCCTCTCCGCCCGGCTCGTGGACGCCACCGGCGCGGTGCTGACCGCGAGCGCGACGGAAAATCCCGACCTGTATTGGGCGCTGCGCGGCGGCGGCGGCGGGAACTTTGGGATCGTGACCGAGTTCACCTTCAAGATTCATCCGGTCAATCGCGTGATCACCTTCCGCATCGTCTGGCCGAATAACTTTCCGACCGCCGTCCTGCGCGAGTGGCAGAAGTTCGCGCAGTCGGCGCCGGACGAACTCGGCTTCGTGCTGGTGATGAGCGGCAGCGCGGGCAGCATCACGAGGATCCGATGCTCGGGAATGTATCTCCCCAAAACCGCCACCGAGACCCCGACGGTGAGCAAGCTCCGGCAGCTCCTCGCTCCGCTGCTGGCGATCGGCGACCCGACTCTCACGACACGGAGTCGCAGTTACATCGAGGCGGCGCGATCCTTCGCGGGCAACGGCGATCCGAACCGCGTTTATTTCAAAGGAAAGTCCGACTACTCGCCCGGCGCGCTGTCGAGCGACGGGATCAAAACCTTCATCAAAGCGCTGCGCAACTCCGCGCAGCCGGTCTCGGTGATCTTCGAGGCTTACGGCGGCGCCATCAATCGAGTGGCCGAGGTGGGCACCGCCTTTCCGCATCGCGGGACGACGCGCTTTTGCATGCAGTATTACGCCGAGTGGTCGGCCAGTTCCGCGACGAATCGCAACGTGGCGGCGGTCCGCGCCGTGTATGCGGCGATGCGTTCGCATCTGCCCGGACATTCCTACGTGAACTACATCGATCTCGACCTGACCGACTACGCGCCCGCCTATTACAAAGGAAATCTGCCGCGCCTGCTGGCGGTCAAAGCGCAATACGATCCGGACAACTTCTTCCACTTCGCCCAAAGCATCCCGCTCCCCGCGTGAGCGGCTGGCGGAGGTGTTGTAGGGCGAGCGCTTCGCTTGCCCGAGGAGCGGGCGGCCTCCCACTCCCGCGGCCAGCGTAGCGCTGGCCCTACACCACCTCGGGTGATGCGCCCGCTACACGCTGAGATGCCCCAGCGCCAGCAGGCCGTAGAAAGTGTATTCGGCGTCGAGGTGATCATCGGCCCAGTGGCCGTGGAAACCGCCTTCCGCACTCCAGAGCGTGTCGATGAAATCGAGGCACTTTTCGCGCACCCGCTCGGGCACGTCGCGTTCGAGGCAGGCCAGCGCGTGCAGCGTGGTCGCGGTGGAAAGCAGATCGGGCAGCGGCGCTTTGGGCATCGCGAGGAAGCCGCCTTCCGGGTGCGCCTGCGCGAGCAGCCAGTCGCCGACACTTTGATTCACGGGCACCCCGAGCTGGTGCAGCAGCGTCACTGCCGCCGCGGTCGCATTCGTCGAGCCGAGTTTCAGCCCGCGCGCATTGGCCCACGCGCCATCGGGCGTTTCGAGAAACTTCAGGCATTGCACCATCCGCAGCGGCTCGGGCAGCTCGCGCTGCAAATCCTGATACGCGCCCAGCGCCACGAAACAGCCGTAAGCATTCCCGGACTCCGCGCCGACATCCGCCTCATACCCGCCATCGCGCGACCGATGCGCCTCGATCCGCGCGAGCAATTCCTCCGCGAGCCCCGCCGGCATCTTCGCCAATCCCACCGCCGACCAGCACCGCGCCAGCGCCCCGAGATGCACAAAGTCGAGGCCTTCCCCGGCGCCGAACGACCTCAGCCAATTCTCAATTCTCAATCCCCAATTTTCAATTCCCCCGCCCCCCGGAATCGCCTGCAGCCCCGTCAGCGCAAAGATCGTGTAATAAAGATCCGCCTTCGCCGCGCGATCGCCCGCCCCGCCTTCCGCCAAAAACTGCCCCTCAAAAAAAGCCCGCACCAGTGCCGCCGAATCGCCGAGCAGCTTCGGCGCAAGCCGCGCCACCTGGAGCATTTCGAGGCGCAGACTTCTCATGGGATCAAGGGAGGGCGAGGCACGGAAGGCGGGATGTTGCCGGACCTTGCCGGCTGTTCAAGCCTGCCCGCAAATCGCAGACTTCGCCGCCCATGAAAAACGCCATCCTCGCCGTCGTCTTCACCGCCCTGGAGGGCCTCGCTACGTCGGCCCCGATCTCCGGCGAGGGCGCAGGCGGTGAGGCGGATGGGGCTCGGGCGAAAAAGCAGAGGACCGCCATCCCGCCGCCGCTACCCGCGCCAGATCAGGGTCTCGACGGAGCGAGACCCTCCAGGATTGGGGCACCTGCCGCTCGCGACTACTTCCCCGCGCGATCCACGTAGGCGGGCGTCATGTGAGAGCCCCCGATGATGCTCCCGATCTCCAGTCGGGAACGCCTATGCGCCGACGGCTTCCGGAGCGGCTTTTGCGAGGTTCTTGTTCTCGAACTCCTTGCACCAGCCTTTGATCTCCGTGTCGTTGAAGATCTTGCCGATCACCCGGCGGAGCAGGCCCTTGAGGCTCGCGCTCTCGACCTCGGCGAGGCTGCGGATGGCGGCTTCCTTGTAGCGCTCGAGCAGGTCGCGGCAGCGTTCGTCGGCCTTGAGGTCGAGGAAGATGGATTCGATCTCGGCGGGGCTCGCAGTGCTCAGGCGACGCCAGTGGGCTTCGAGCGCGAGGCGCTGCGGTTCGCGCGTGGCGGCGAGGGATTTGTCGGCGCCGCGGGCTTCCTGCGTGGCGCGTTCGAAGGCGGTGGCGAGCACGAGGCTCGGGCGGAGGCCGGCGATGTCGTTGGTCTCGCCGCTGGCGCCGAGGTCGCTGAGGTCGTCTCGGATTTGATACGCGATGCCGAGGGCTTCGCTGTAGGCGCTGAGCACTTCGTCCACCTCGTCGAGCTGGCCGGCGTAGAGCGCGCCGAGCTTGAGCGCGACGCTGAAGGCGGGCGCGGTCTTGCGGCGGAAAATGTCGATGACGTCGAGCGAACCGAGCGGCGCGGGCTGGCGCGCCCAGACGAGTTCGGCGCCCTGGCCGCGGCAGAGTTCACGCTGGCCTTCGCTCGCGATGCGGATCATCTCGGCCTTCTGCTCGGCGCTCGCGCGGCAGGCGGCGAGCAGGCGGTAACCTTCGCCGATGAGCAGGTCGCCGACATTGAGCGCGACCGCGACGCCGTGCTCTTCGTGCAGTGTCTTTTCGCCGTAGCGCAGCGCGTCGTTGTCCTCGATGTCGTCGTGAATGAGCGAGGCTTTGTGAAAGCATTCCACGGCGACGGCGACCTTGCGCAGATCCTCCGGCAGCGGCGAGCCGGGCGTGGCGCGCAGGGCCTGATACGCGGCGGTGGTCAGGAAAGGGCGCCAGCGTTTGCCCGCGCGGCTGAGCCATTCGCGGCCGATCTTTTCCGTCGCTCCCTCGGCGGGGCCCATGATCGTGTCGAGGTTCAGCGGGGTGAACCAGAAATCGACTTCGTCGCGCAGCGCGCTGAGGTCCATGCGGCGGGTGTGATCGTCGCTGGTGAGGTGGATGTATTCCCAGATCCAGTCGAGATCGACGGTGGTGTCGATGCAGTCGTCCTGGAGCAGCGGCACGGCGACGCCGGGAATGGCCGCGGCTTCCATGTAAGGAAACGCGCGCTCCAGCACGCTGATGCAACTCACGCCGACGATGGCCTCGATTTTCCCGGTCTGGATGAGCGACATGACAATCGCGCTGCCTTCCGCCACAAGCACGGCGTAGCCGAGGCGCTCGGCTTCGGCCTGCAAATCCTGGATGGAGCAAAGGCCGCACTGCTTGCAGAGCAAGCCGAATTCATCGAACGGCGCCGGGCACTTGCTCTCCACGCGCAGGCATTTCGGGAGAAGGAGCAGGCGCTTCTCAAAAGGCACGCCGGCGAGTTGCTCGCGCCACATTTCGTTGTTCAAAAGCACGCCGACGAAATCGCGATAGATCGGATCCAGACCGAGCTGCGCGACGAGCCGGTCGGCATGCACCTTCAACTCCTCCTGCGGCAGCGGCGGCACCGGCGCGTGCTCGGCGACATAAGCGCGGCAACGCTCGAGAATGTGCTGCCGCTCGACCGTGGTCTGCGGGATGTTTTTCTTCGGCTGCCGGAATTTCTGGGTCGGCACCGGACGCGGAAGGGTGAGAGAAATGGGCGACTGGGGCGCTGCGGGCGCTGGGTGCGACATAAGTTCGGGAGTATTCGTGCTCCCCGGCAATCCGCAACGCCGAACATTCTTAGCGCGCCTCGGGTGGCTCGGTCCGGGCGCTGACGAACACCGTGAGCTGCCGTTCGACAGAAGGGGCAAAGCCGGGAGCGTCCGTCTTCTCTTTCAAATTGCCGAGCACCACGGCATTTCCGTTCGCGATCGTCGCGCGATGACTGCCCTTCCGTTCCGAGAAGACCGGGTTGAGCCGGCGTCCGGGAGGTGCGGCCCGCATCGGGTCAAAACGCCCAGCCCCTTTTGCCTTCGGCGATGGATATTTCCGTCCGCTGTCCACATCCACAAATCCCACCAGCTCGGTGACGCTCGGCTCCAGCAATAACTCGATCGTGCCTTCACTTTTCAGCTGTGCGAGCACGGAGAGTTTCACCCCGAGATCTCGGGTCGCAAATTTCGTCCCCTTCCAGCCTTTGCCCTCCTTTTCCCAGGCCGTCGCGTAACGAAACTCGCGAATGATTTCGATTTCCGCGTTCTGCCCGGAGCGGGTGTTCAGCCTGGGCGCCGAGAGGAGATCCACGCCTTTGCGCTCATTCAACGCCCGGATCACGGCTTGAAATTCTCCATCCGTGATCGCCGCAATGGTTGCCACATTCGGGTCGGCTTTCAGGAGGGCCAGTGCAGGACCCGGCTCCCGGAGCGGAGGAGTCATTTCCACGAACTTCGACTCGATGGCGAGCATCGGGCCAAAGCGAGGCTTGGTCTCCGCGCTTTCGCCAGCGGCTTTTTTCTCCGCGGCCCGGAGCTCGGGGGTGAGCGTCAACGCGACCACAACGCAGCAGCCTGCGGTCCATACAGGTGGGAAGCCTCTGCTCAGGCTGAGAAGCTCACGGATAGCGTGGGAAAATACTTCGGTAATCATGGAGGAAGGTGCGGAGCGTCGAGCAACCGCGGAGGTCCGCAAAGCAAAACCGGCACCCGGATCGCTCCGGGTGCCGGTGAAGTGCGGGCGCGATTCGCGCCGGTTACGGTTTCTTCTCGGCGGGTTTCGCGGCGCCTTCGGGTTTCTTTTCACCTTCGGGCTTCTTTTCCTTCGGGGCCGCGACACCAAACTTGGTGATCTTCACCACCTCGTATTCGGTGTCGCTTTTCTTGAGCCGCAAGCCGCTCACGGTGTCTCCCACCTTGATGTCGCCGAACTTCGCGGCGGCCTCGCCGTTCTTGATCTCCGTCTTGTCCGTGACGACGAATTTTACCGTCTTGGCGGCCTCGGTGCCTTTCGCCTTGTTGGTGTGGGTGAACGACTTCGTCGCGGCGTCGATCGCGTCCACCTTCGTGCTCATCGGCATGGGCTTGGCCTCGCCGGGCGCAGTGGCTTCCGCGGATTTCTTTGCCGTCTCCGCGGGCTTCTTCGCTCCCTCGGCGGGCGCGGCGGATTCGGCGGCGGCGGGTTTCGTCTTCTTTTCGGCGGCCAGGCCGCTGACGGGCAACGCGAGCGCGACAGCGCCGAGCGTGATGATGCTGATGATGTTCTTCATGGGGTTCTCTCTTTGGTTCCTGTTTCGTTGTTTTTTTCGGCAGCCGCGCAGCCAGACAACAAGCCACGCTTGCCTCCGGTCGAGCGGACGGGAAAACGAAGGGAAGTGTCAAGGAGTTTGCCTGACGCCGCCTGTTCACTTTCGCGTCGCACTCCGATGCGGCCGCAGCTACCTCGGACGCCGCATGCGCGCCGTTATTCAGCGAGTTCTGTCCGCGTCCGTGACAGTCGAGAATGACACGATCGGCGCGATCGAGCGCGGCCTCGTGGTGCTGATCGGAAAGGAGGAAGCCGACACCACCGCGGATATCGAGTGGCTCGCGCAGAAGATCGTGAACCTGCGCATCTTCGCCGACGAGGCCGGCGCGATGAATCGCTCGGTCCTCGAAGCTGGCGGCGGCATCCTGCTCGTGAGCCAGTTCACGCTCTTTGCCAGCACGAAAAAAGGCACGCGCCCGAGCTGGCATCGCGCGGCGAAACCGGACGTCGCCATTCCCCTCTACGAAGCGATGATCGCCCGGCTCGCAGAGCTGCTCGGGCGGCCTATCCAGACCGGCCGCTTCGGTGCGATGATGCAGTTGGCGCTGATCAACGACGGCCCGGTGACGCTGATCATCGACAGCAAGGCGCGGGAATGAAGTGCGCGCCCGCCGAAGCTCGCCGGCCCGAGTCGCCGATGTTTCTTTTCCTCCAAGTGAACTATCTTCGCGGCGCATGAAGCGCCTTTTCACATTGCTCCTCCTCGCGCCGTCGGGCTGCCGCCAGCGGCCTTCGAGCGCGAGGAAGAGGTCGCCCTTGCGCCAGCTCCAATGCAGGCCGTTCACATCGGGATGGAGCGCATGCCCCGCGGCGCGCTGGGCGGGCGCGCGGGCGAGGCGGTCGGCGGTTATTTCCCGCGCGCCAAAGACGACGGCGGCGCGAACTTCACCGCCGAGGAACAGCGCGCGCTGGCCGCTTTCTTCACTGCCGTGAGCGACGCGCCACGTTGATCGCCGCGCGACGAATCTCATTCGCCAGGAACCTTCGGCAATTTCACTCAACCTTCCCCTCACATGAACTCCCTCCGCTCGCTCTTCCTCCTCGCGCTCATCTGCACCACCGCCCACGCCGAGCCGCTCACGCTCGTGCGCGAGAAAAACATGCTCATCATCCGCGGTCCGCAGTTGCCCGGCGAGATCAGCATCAACTATCTCGAAGCCTACTGCCGCGCGGGTTCCACCGAGGCGGATTGGGGGAAACACACCGTCATCAAGCACGCCTCCGAGGTCCTCTCCGCCACCGCGCAGGAAGTCCGCCTGCGCGACACCCTCGCCGACGGCGTCACCGTCGAGCACACGATCACCGCGAAGGACGACGAGATCGACTTCCGCCTCACCGCGCACAATCCCACCGCCACTCGCAGCGAAGCGCATTGGGCGCAGCCCTGCATCCGGCTCAGCAAATTCCTCGGCGCCGACGAAAAGACCGCCGGCAGCGCCACCGACTACCTCCCGCGCGCCTTCATCTTCCTCGACGGCAAACTCACCCGCATGCCCACCCCGCAATGGGCCACCACCGCGCGTTACGTCCCCGGCCAGGTCTGGTGCCCCGCGAATGTCCCGCGCGCCGACGTGAACCCGCGCCCGCTCAATCCCCTCGTCCCGAGCCACGGCCTCATCGGCTGCTACAGCGCCGATGAGAAGATGATCTTCGCCACCGCCTTCGAGCCGTATCAGGAACTCTTCCAGGGCGTCATCCGCTGCCTGCATTCCGACTTCCGCCTCGGCGCCCTCCAGCCGGGCGAGACGAAAACGATCCGCGGGAAAATCTACCTTTTCCCCGCCGACGTGCCCGCCCTGCTCGCGCGCTACGCAAAGGATTTCCCCGAGCACGGATCGACGCGCCCCTGATCACAGAAAACGAACCTGCGGCACGCCGAGCTGGATGTTTGGAGAAATTTCCCACTTTTTCCCATCCGCCCGCCCCCGCTCGAGCGATCCAGATTATGCCGGCAGCGTGATACCTGCCGACAACATCCCAAGCGGTCCTTCCCCCGTTACAGCACATCCCTGCGTGGAGGAAGGGCCGCCGCTTTTTTTCGGAGAGAGGGCGAGCCGCGCCGGCGGTGGAGGAATCGGCGAGCGGGGATAGGCGCACGGCGCGCACTAGCCGCGATAGGACTCTGAAACCACGGGAGCGCCCTGCTTCCAGTCGAAACTCCTCATCATGAAAAACATCATTTCCTTCCACCGACTTCTCTCCAGCGCGGCCGCGGTGGCGCTGCTCGCGCTCGCAGTGCCGCAGGCCTCGGCCGCACTTTCCGCCGAGGTCTTCTACGATGCGCTCGATCCTTACGGCGACTGGATCAAGACCGACGAATATGGCTACGCCTTCCAGCCCCGAGAGGTGGGCGAAGACTGGCGCCCTTACACGGATGGCAACTGGGTTTACACCGATGCGGGCTGGACGTGGGTGTCGGAGGAGCCGTTTGGCTGGGCGACCTATCATTACGGCCGCTGGGCGAATCTGGAGGAGACTGGCTGGGTCTGGGTGCCGGATACGGAATGGGCGCCGGCGTGGGTCTCGTGGCGCCGGAGCAATGAGTATGTGGGCTGGTCGCCGCTGCCGCCGGAGGCGCGGTTTGAGAGGAAGGTCGGCTTCCATGCGTGGGTGGATTCGAACTACGACATCGGCCCGACGAACTACAGTTTTGTCCGGGTGCGGGATCTCGGCGCTCCGCGTTTGCGCACGGTGATCGTGGCGCCTCGGGAGAACATCACCATCATTCGCGAGACGCGGAACATTACCAATGTGACCTACGTGAACAACGTGGTGATCAACAACGGGCCGGACTACGACGTGGTGGTGCGCGAAAGCGCGCAGCCGATCCGGCGGCT
Organism: Chthoniobacteraceae bacterium; assembly: GCA_031411395.1. Classification (GTDB taxonomy): domain Bacteria; phylum Verrucomicrobiota; class Verrucomicrobiia; order Chthoniobacterales; family Chthoniobacteraceae; genus Chthoniobacter. The sequence continues at coordinate 3,761 of JANOAZ010000317.1, read as the reverse complement.
GCGGCTGGAACGCTCGAGGGACTTCGATGACGTGGGGGCTTTCCGCGACGGGCGGGCGCGGACGACGGTCACGGGCGACTCGCTGAGGATCGTGGCACCGGCCTTTACCGCCATGGCGGCCTCAGTGGCGCCGAAGAAAGTGGCGCGGACGGTGACAAATGTGCAGGTCAATCGGGGCTGGCGCGATGCCGGCCCGCCCGAGCAGGTGAAGCAGGTGCGGGCGACGATCGCAGCGGAGCAAAAGGCTCCCCCAAGCGTGCGTGCCGCGACCAAACTCCGCGGCGCAACCCGCCCTCCGGCCCCCGACAAGGACGCTGCGGTGACGGCGAAGGAAGCGGCGCCGGCGGAGACGCCAGGCGCCACGCCGGTCCCCAAGAAGCCGGGCAAGCCGGGTCGCACCGCGGCGGAAGATCCCGCAGCACCTCCCGCAGTCACCACGGACGCGCCCGCGACGCCCGCGCCGAAGGCAGGGACGGCTGCCGGGCAAAAAGGACGCCCGGATCGTCCCGGCGCAAAGGACAAAAAGGCGCCGCCGCCAACTACGAGCACTCCTCCCGAGGGAACGCCACCGCGCGAAGATTCCCCGCCCTCCAAACCGCAGATCGCTCCGGGCGAACCCCTGCCTCCCGGACAGCCCGGCGCGGGCGCGCCCCGGCCAAAACGCGGCGTCCCCACTCGCGAAATCCCGCCCGCCGAGGCCCCGGCGGCGGAACGCAAGATGCCCAAAGCCGGGCGCACGCAGGATCCGCCCCCGCCGTCCAAGGAAGCCGCGCCCGAGCGGAATCCCAAAGCCAAGGGACCGAAAGGCCCCCGCACGGAAGCGACTGCTCCGGCACCCGATCGCGCTCCCGCCGAAAAGAAACGCCCGGATGCTCCTGACCGCGGCCTCCCGCTGGGCCGGGGACCGACTGCGGACCGTGAAGCGCCCGGTGCGGCAAACCGGCCTCCCGAAGTCCGGCCGCCGACTGAGGTGAAAGGTCCTGCCAAGGCGGGCAAGGGCGCGCCCGGAAAGCCCGACAAGGGGGAGAAGCCGGACGACGACAAAAAGAAAAAGGACGACGCCCCGCAGTAACCGCGGCGGCTGACAATTCCGAGGCGCAAGGTTTGATCGTGTAGAACGACGAACGGCTTGCGGAGCGGGCGGGGCGCTGCGAGAAACGGCGCCCTTCCTCTCATGAAAACTCTCGGCATTGCCATCATCGGTTGCGGCGGCGTCTCGCTGCAAAATCATCTCCCCGGTCTGGCGCTCTGCGCCGATACGAAGCTGGCCGCGCTTTGCGATACGAATCCCGCGACGCTGGAGAAGGCGGGCCGCGACACGGGGATCACGGCCCTTTCCACAAAGTATGAGGAGATCGTGACGCGGGACGACGTGCAGGCGGTGATCATCGCCACGCCAAATATCGCGCACGGGCCGATCGCGCATGCGGCGATTGCGGCGGGCAAGCACGTGCTTTGCGAAAAGCCGATCGCGATGAATTACGCCGAGGCGAAGGGGATGGCGGATGCGGCGGACGCGGCAGGGGTGCGGCACATGACGGCGTTCACCTATCGGTTCGTGCCGGCGATGCGGTATCTCGGGCATCTCATCGCGCAGGGCGATCTCGGCGAGCCGTATCATTACCGGTCGTGCCGGTTGCAGGATTGGGGGACGCGCCATCTCGGCTGGCGGCAGGTAAAGGCGCTCGCGGCCACGGGCGAACTCGGCGACATGCTCTCGCATCGCATCGACTTTGCGCAGCATCTCGTGGGGCCGATGAAGCGGCTGGTGGCGAATACGAAACGGCTCGTGGATGATCGCGAGGGACACCCGAGCGATCTCGATGACTGGGTGGCGATCATCGCGGATTTCCACAGCGGCGCGACGGGCGTGCTGGAAAGTTCGAAGCTCGCGAGCGGGCGCAATGAGTCGTGGCGTTCGCTGGACTACGTGGAACTCAACGGCAGCGCGGGGACGTTTGAATTCACCACCGGGAAATGGAACGAGCTGCAATATGGCAAGCTCGGCGGTCCCGGGCTGGCGACGATCGCGGTGCCGCAGGAATTCTGGACGTGGCCGGGCAGCCCGCGCGATCCGCAGGCGGGCGATCCGCTGGTGACGTTCCGCTATGATCAGGCGTTTGAGTTCATCGACGCGATCCGCAATCAGCGCCCGTGCGTGCCGAGCTTTCACGACGGCGTGCGCACGCAGGCGGTGATGGACGCGGCGGTGCGCTCGGCTGAAATGCAGGCGTGGGTCGAACTGCCGAAGATCTGATTTTTCAGCGACGGATGAACGCGGATAATGAATCCAATATCCGTGTTTTCATCCGTGAAAATCCGTGGCTAAAACAAGGGCTCTATGAACAAGACAGCCGTCATCACCGGGGCCGGCAGTGGCGTGGGCGCTGCCTGCGCGCGCGCGCTCGCCAAACAAGGTTGGCGCGTCGCGCTGATCGGGCGCCGACGCGAACCGCTCGTCGAGGTCGCGTCGGAAATGCTCGGCGCGCTGGTGATTCCCTGCGACATCGGCGATCCCAAGGCGGTGGAAGCGATGGGGCTGCAAGTGCTCGGGGAGTTCGGGAATGTCGAGGTGCTGGTGAACGCAGCAGGCACGAATGTGCCGAGCCGTTCACTGCAAGTGCTCAAGCACGAGGATTACCACGCGATGATGAACGCGAACCTCAACGGCGCGTACTATTGCACGCAGGCATTTCTGCCGGAAATGCGCGCGCGGGGCTCGGGGACGATCGTCAACATCGTCTCGGAGGCGGGCAAGGCGGCGTCCCCCAAGGCCGGGCCAGGTTATGTCATTTCGAAGTTCGGCATGGCCGGGCTCACCTCGGCGATCAATGCGGAGGAACGCGCCAGCGGGATCCGCGCGTGTTCCATTTTCCCCGGCGACATCGACACGCCGATCCTAGAGAAACGCCCCGCGCCGCCGGACGCCGCGGCCCGCGCAAAGATGATGCAGCCGGAGGACATCGCGGAGTGCGTGCTCCTCGCGATCAATCTTCCGTCGAGGGCGGTGATCGAGGAACTGCTCATCCGTCCGCGGTAGCGGCCGCGCAGCGGATCAAGACGTCGAATACGGGGTTGCTCCCGCAGGGAGATGCCCGATAGTCGCCGCCCCATGACTGACATTCGCATCCTGCTCAAAACGTCACGCGGCGACATCGCCGGCACCATCTTCGCCTCGAAAGTGCCGATCACCGCGGCCAATTTCCTGAACCTTGCCAAGCGCGGGTTTTATGACGGCATCAAGTTTCACCGCGTGATCAAGGACTTCATGATCCAGGGCGGCGATCCCACCGGCACCGGCTCGGGCGGGCCCGGGTACAAGTTTGCCGACGAGATCGACAAGACGCTCAAGCACACCAAAGGCGGCCTCTTCTCGATGGCCAACGCCGGCCCCAACACGAATGGCAGCCAGTTTTTCATCACCCACGTGCCGACGCCGTGGCTCGATGGGAAACATGCCGTCTTTGGCGAAGTGACCAGCGGCAAGGACGTGGTGGACGCGATCGCGCAGGGCGACAAAATCACGGCGATCGAGATCCTCGACTCGACCGACGAGCTCTTCGCCGCGCAGAAGGCGCAGCTCGACAAGTGGAACGCGATCCTCGGCTAGCTCACCCGCCGCATCCAAAAACGCGCCGTCATCCTGAGCGGAGAGCCGCGCGGGCGCAGGCGGGGGGCGGCGCGGAGTCGAAGGATCTCTAACTATTTCCCCTGCCCGGCGCCCGATGACTGAAAAAGTTAGAGATCCTTCGACTGCGTTC
>JANOAZ010000316.1:0-7271 GCA_031411395.1 Chthoniobacteraceae bacterium | reverse complement strand
GCGCCTCGGAAAACTCCTCAACGACGTGCGAACCGTGGTCACCGTGGCGCTCGATGAACGCAAGGCCGCGCTCCTCGCTCACGCCGATGCCGCCGCGTTCGCGGGCGTCGATGTCACGCTTCCTGGCACCGCATCCGCGCCCGGCACGCTGCATCCGATCACGCAATTGCTCGACCGCGCCGTGGGCATCTTCCGCCGCATGGGTTTTGCACTCGCCGACGGACCGGACATCGAGACCGAGTTCCACTGCTTCGACGCGCTCAACACCCCCGCCGACCATCCCGCGCGCAACGAACAGGACACCTTCTATTTCGCCGATGGCCGCCTCCTGCGCACCCACACCAGCACCGTGCAGATCCGCACCATGGAAGCGAGCGCGCCGCCCATTCGCATCATCGCCCCTGGCGCCGCCTATCGCCGCGACGTGATCGACGCGACCCACCTCGCGCAGTTCACCCAAATGGAAGGCCTCTACGTGGACCAGGGCGTGACCGTCGCCGATCTCAAGGGCACCGTGGAATTCTTCTTCCGCGAACTCTTCGGCAACGAAGCGAAGTTCCGTTTCCGCCCGCATTTTTTCCCGTTCACCGAGCCGAGCTTCGAGGTGGACATCAAGACCACCGCACTCGGCGCCGCCGACAAATGGCTGGAGATCGCCGGCTGCGGCATGGTCGATCCCGCCGTCTTCGAGAGCGTGAATGCGCGCCGCGGCGATCGCGCCTTTGATCCGGAAAATGTCACCGGCTTTGCCTTCGGCTTCGGACTCGACCGGCTCGCCATGATCATGGCCGGGGTCCCCGACATCCGCGCCTTCACCGACAACGACCAGCGCTTCCTCGCGCAGTTCTGATTCGAGCCGGCGACTGCCCGGCTAACCCGCGACGATCCCTTCGCGAACGGCGTAGCGGACCAGCTCGGCGAGGGAACCCGCGCCCACTTTGCGCATGACTCGCGCACGATGGGTCTCGATCGTCTTCGGGCTGCGCCCGAGCCGCTCCGCCACTTCACGGTTGTTGTGCCCTTCCGCGAGGAGTTGCACGACCTCACGTTCCCGTCGCGTCAGCCCGAGCGAGGGGGGCCGGCCGCGGCGCGGCTTGCTCTGGAGCTCCGCGTAAACCTTGGCCGCGATCTCGGAGGTGAAGTAGGGCCGGTGCAGGGCCAGCGAACGGACCGCGGCGAGCAGTTGCCGGCCCGCATCGCTTTTCAGGACGTACCCGCGGGCGCCGGCCGCGATCACTTCGCGGACGAGTTGCTCGCCATCGTGCATCGTGAGGATCAAGACCTCCGTGTTCGGAAGCGTCGCGCGAATCTGCCGCGCGGCCTCGAAGCCGTTCAGTTCCGGCATGCCGACGTCCATGAGCACGAGGTCCGGCCGCATCTCGAGTGCGAGCTGCACCGCGGTTCGTCCGTCTGCCGCTTCCCCCACCACCTTCCATTCGTCGTTGCCTTCGAGCAATGCGGCGAGGCCCCGCCGCACGACTTCGTGATCATCCACCAGCAGGATGGAGAGCGGTGCGGTCATGGCTCGACGGGAAGCCATGCGATGACCGTGGTCCCTGGATGATTCGCCTCGATGGTCAGCATTCCGCCGAGTTGCAGCATCCGTTCCTTCATTCCGGCGATCCCCACTCCGATGCCCTCGCCCAATGACTCGGGGGGACCACTCCCATGGTCGCGGACTGCGAGCCGCAGCCCGGTCTCGTCGCGGGTGAGTTGAATCTCCGCGGTCGCGCTTCCGGAGTGCCGGTGGACATTGTGCAGACTTTCCTGCACCACGCGGAAGAAGGCGGTCTCCACCTCGATCGGCAGGCGCTCGATCTCGCCGGTGATGTCCAGCTTCACCTCGATCCTGCTCCGCTCGGAAAATCCCGTCACCAGCCACCCGATCGCGGCCGGCAGGCCACTCTCCTCGAGTAACGGCGGATGCAGCAGGTAGGACGTGGTGCGCAGCTCGCTCGTCGCGAGATCGGCGAGCGCCATCGAATCCTGGAGCAGTTGCCGGCGCCGCGCTTCGGAGAGCGGCGCATCTTCGCGGGCCAGCATGGAAAGGTTCATCGACAACGCGGCCAGCGATTGCGCCGTGGAATCGTGCAGATCCCGCGCGATCCTCCGTCGCTCCTCGTCCTGGACCCGCAGGAGCCGCCAGGAGAGGCGTTGCAGGCGGCGCTCCGCCCGTTTGAGGTCGGAAATGTTGCGGACCAGGCCCCACGTCCCCGTGATGTTTCCGCGGTCGTCGCGCAGCCCGAAGATCGACAGCGAGACATCCAGGAGCTCGCCGCTCTTGGACACGCGCATGGTTTCAAAGTGGTGAATATCCTCGCCGGCGAACACCCGCCGTTTCAGCTCTTCGGCTTCATCCCGCTTGTTCTCGGGGGCCAGAATCAGAGTCGTCTGGCCAATCATTTCCGCCGCGGTGTATCCGAACAGTTCCTGCGCTCCGCGATTCCAGGTCACCACCCGGCCCTCCATGTCCGCTTGCACGATCGCATCGTCGGAAACCTCCACGATGCGCGCGGTGCGCTGGAGTTCCCTCGTGCGATCCCGGATGCGGAGCTCGAGATCCGCGTGGGAATCCTGCAGTTCCACGCGCATCCGATGCAGCTCCGTGATGTCCGTGCTCGTCCCCGTGTAGCCCGTCACCCGTCCGCTGCCATCCACATCGCGCACCACCTGCGTGAGCGCCCAGACGACGCGCCCGGAGGGCTGGAGAAAGCGGTGCTCGATGCGGAAGGGCACCCGCTCGGCGAGGCACCGCCGCCACTCGGAGCGCAGGCGTCCGGCGTCGTCGGGATGCACCGCGAGCTCCCACGAGGCTCCGGTCGCCGTCTGCACCGTGTAGCCGGTCAGCTCCGACCAGCGCTCGTTGACGTAGGAACAGAGGCCGCGGGCGTCCGCGCGGAAAATTCCCACTGGCGACACGTGAGCCAGGGTCCGCAGCCATTCGAGATCCTTGACCAGGCGCAGGAGGTCATAGTCCGATCCGCGGCGCGCTGTGGCATTCTCCTTTTGGGGCACAGCGTTGGTTCGCATCGGGGGAGGACGGTTACGCGGCGCGTTCGCGCAGGTACCACTCGTAGGTTTGGCGAATGCCTTCGCGCAAGGCAATGCGCGGACGCCAGCCGAGGCCGTGCAGCTTCGAACTGTCGAGCAGCTTGCGCGGGGTGCCGTCGGGCTTGGTCGTATCAAAGTGAAGCTGCCCGTCGAAGCCCACGACCTCGCAGATCAGTTCCGCCAGTTCGCGGATCGACACATCGTCGCCGAAGCCGATGTTGATGATCTCGGGGGAATTGTAGTTTTCGATCAGGAACCGGCAGGCGCTCGCGAGATCGTCCACGTGGAGAAACTCGCGCCGCGGGGTGCCCGTGCCCCACACCACCACCTCGCCCGCCCCGCGTTGCTTCGCCTCGTGGACCTTCCGCAGGAGCGCCGGGAGCACGTGCGAGTTGTTCAGGTCGAAATTGTCGCCGGGGCCGTAGAGATTCGTCGGCATGGCGCTGATGAAGTTGCGGCCATATTCGCGCGCATACGCCTGGCAGAGCTTGATCCCGGCGATCTTCGCGATCGCGTAGGCCTCGTTCGTGGGTTCGAGTTCGCCGGTGAGCAGCGCGGATTCCGAGATCGGCTGCGGCGCGAATTTTGGATAGATGCAGGAGCTGCCGAGGAAGAGCAATTTGCGCGTGTCACACGCCGCCGCCGAGGCGATGAGATTGTTTTGGATCTGCAAATTATCGAGCAGGAACTCGACGGGAAAATCGTTGTTCGCCTTGATTCCGCCGACCTTCGCCGCCGCCACCACCACCACCGCGGGGCGTACTTCCTCGAAGAACCGCCGGACCGCGCCGCCATCGGCGAGATCCAGCTCCGCGCGAGTGCGAGTGACGATCTGCGCGTAGCCTCCTGCCTGGAGTTCGCGCCAGATCGCGCCGCCCGCGAGCCCGCGGTGTCCCGCCACGAAAATGGTGTCTGTCTTGGTCATGACGCGGAGCGTAGCACGCGAGGCAAGTAGCGGCAGCGTTCCGCACTTCTCGACTTTGGAATTTGGAATCTCCGCACCGCACCGCTTAGCCTTTGCCAATGCCCCCGATGCCCCTCGACCGCTGATGCGCGCGCTCCTGCTCGTCCTCGACAGCGTGGGCTGCGGCGCGGCCCCCGATGCGGCGGCCTATGGCGACGTGGGCGCCGACACGCTGGGTCACATTTTTGCGGCGAATCCCGGACTCGCCCTGCCGTCGCTGGATTCCCTCGGCCTCGGCCACATCGTGCACGGCGCAGGCGCGGCGCCGCGCGCGAGTTGGGGCCGGATGCGCGAGGCTTCCGCGGGCAAGGACACGACGACGGGCCATTGGGAAATCGCCGGCGCGGTCCTGCGCGAGCCGTTCGCGACGTTCGAGAAATTTCCGCGTGAGCTGATCGGCCCGATCGAGCGGGAGGCAGGCGTGGAGTTCATCGGGAACTATCCGCAGAGCGGCACGGTGATCCTCGAAGAACTCGGCGCCGAGCATCTCCGCACGGGGAAGCCCATCCTCTACACCTCCGCCGACCCCGTCCTGCAAATCGCCGCTCATGAAAGCGTCCTGTCGCTCGATCGCCTTTACGAAGTCTGCCAGATCGCGCGCCGGCATTGCGACGCGTGGCGCATCGGGCGGGTGATCGCGCGGCCATTCACGGGCGAACCGGGCGCATTCCGCCGCTCCAGCGGGCGGCACGACTATTCAATGCAGCCGCCGCCCACCGTGCTGAATGCCATCGCCGCCAGCGGACGCGCCGTGGAAGGCATCGGGAAAATCTCGGACATCTTCGCGGCGAGCGGCATCACCCGCTCGACGCCCACGACCTCGAACGCCGAGGGAATGCGCGCGGTCGAGGAACGCTGGGCCGCCGTCGGCGACGGACTCGTCTTCGCCAATCTCGTGGATTTCGACATGCTCTACGGCCACCGCCGCGATCCCGCTGGATACGCGCGCGCGCTCGTCGAGTTCGATGACTGGCTCCCGCGTTTCCTTCCCCAGATCACCGACCGCGACCTCGTGATCATCACCGCCGATCACGGCAACGACCCCACCTGGCGCGGCACCGACCACACCCGCGAGGAAGTGCCCCTCATCGTCCTGCACCGCGACCGCTCCGCTCCGCTCGGCACGCGCGAAACGTTCGCCGACATCGCCGCCACCCTCGCCGAGTTTTTCCACCTGGAGCCCTGGCCGACAGGCCTCAGCTTCCTGCAAGGCAGCGACGAAAAGGAAACCACGGATCGCGCGGATTACGCGGATTAACGCGGATCGTTTTCGATGAACCACATCCGCGTAATCCGTTTAATCCGCGTAATTCGCGGTCAATTTCGAAACATGCTCCTGGAGAGCGTCTAGAACTTCGGCGCCATTTTCCCATGCACGTCCCCACATTTATCGAACGCCAGCGCGACGGCGCGGAACCCAGCTCGGAAGAACTTGCGGAATTCATCCACGGATTCACCGCCGGCGAGATCCCGGATTACCAGGCGAGCGCCTGGGCGATGGCGGTTTTCTTCCGCGGCCTCTCCCCGGCCGCGACCAGCCATCTTACCCGCGCGATGCTCCACAGCGGGCGCGTCCTGCATCACCCCGCCGGCTCGCCGCCCAAGGTGGACAAACACTCGACGGGCGGAATCGGCGACAAGGTTTCGCTCATCCTCGCTCCACTGCTCGCGTGCGACGAACTGTGGGTGCCGATGATCTCGGGCCGCGGGCTCGGCATCACCGGCGGCACGCTGGACAAGCTGGAAAGCATCCCCGGATTCAATGTGGGCCTCAGCGAAGCCGCCGCGATGCGCCAACTCGGACGGCTCGGCGTGGTGATGATCGGCCAGACCGCCGACATCTGCCCGGCGGACAAAAAACTTTACGCCCTGCGCGACGTCACCGGCACGGTGCCGTCCCAGCCGCTGATCATCGCGAGCATCATGAGCAAGAAGCTCGCGGAATCGCTCGACCGGCTGGTGCTCGACGTGAAGTTCGGCTCGGGTGCCTTTATGAAAACGCGGGCGGAGGCGGAGCAACTCGCCGCCGGGCTGACCGCGGTCGGGCGCGAGATGGGCGTGGAAACGCAGCACCTGCTCACCGCGATGGAGGAGCCGCTCGGCGCCGCGGTGGGGAATGCGCTGGAGGTCATCGAAGCAGTGGAGTGCCTGCGCGGCGGCGGCCCGGAGGACACCGTCGCTCTCACGCTCGATCTCGCGGAACGTGTCGCCAATGCCCCGCGCGCGAAGCTCGCCCGCTGGATCGAGGATGGCACCGCGTGGCGGAAATTCGTCGCGATGGTCGAGGCCCAGGGCGGCGATAGCACCGCGCTCGAACGTCTCCACGAAGTGCATCGTGCCCCGGTCATCCACAATCTGCCCGCGCCGCGTGCGGGAGTCGTCGCGGCCGTCAATGCAGGCGCGATCGGGCGCGCGTGCGTCGAACTCGGCGGCGGGCGCGCGAAGGCGAGTGACGTCATCGACTTCGCCGTGGGCTTCGACCGGATCAAAAAAGTGGGCGCGAGCGTCGCCGTCGGCGAGCCGCTCCTGCGCATCCACGCGCGCAGCGAGCAGAGCCTCGCGACCCTGCTGCCGGAGATCGCCGCGGCAATTCAGATCCGATGAAAATGGCGCGTCTCGCTTTGGTTCTCGCCGCATCGCTGGCCGCGATCTTTTCACCCGCCGTCGCCGACGAAAAAACGAACGCCGTCGGCACCCTCATCCCGTGGCTGCTGGATGAAACCGCGTCCTTCAAAGGCATCCGCTTCGCCGACGTGATCGCCGCCACCTCGGGCAAGCGCATCATCCCCGTCGATCGCGCGGACAAGGATGAGCAGCGCATCCTCGCCGCGATCGGCATCGCGCTCGACGGCACGCTCGCCGCGCTGAACGCACCCGACAGCAAGACCCGCGCGGCGAAACGGGTGAACGAAATGAGCAGCCACTTCGAGAACGCCATGCAGTCGCGCCTCAACGCGACCGCCGGGATGACCTGCCAATTCCCCAAGACCGCCGCGGGCAAGACCCAGCGCTCCGGCTACCCCGATCTCGTGCTCCGGGACGAGGCGACCGGCCGCACCTTCTATCTCGATCCGAAGCTCTTCGCCGCCGGCAGCCGGACGAGCAGCTTTCGCACGTTCTATTTCGAACCCAAGCGCGAGACGAACAAAGTCACCGAAGACGCGCGCCACCTCATCGTCGGGATCGAACACCAGCGCGAGGCCGATGGCACGGTGCGCTTCGTACGCTGGGAGTTGATCGATCTCGCGGAGTTTCG
>JANOAZ010000315.1:0-11938 GCA_031411395.1 Chthoniobacteraceae bacterium | reverse complement strand
GGGAGCGTAAGCCGGCGCCTAAAAACTCCGAAGGGCACCCTGCTCATCCTCTTTGTCATGCTCTTGCTCTTGCTCCCATGAAGCTCGGAAGAGCAGGAGCAGGAGCAAGACAAAGAGTAAGACTGCCCGATTCCGACTCCTTGGACTCCATGCCGCCCCGCCTTCGCCCGCGCGGCGCTCAGCTCAGGATGACAGTGTGTTTTTGGGGTTCATCCCGCAGCTCGGCTTTTTCGTGGCCCACAGCGGCGGCAGAATTTTCCCGCGAGGCATCCGCCCACCCTCCGAGACCAAGCATGGAAGCCGATGCGCACGCTGTTTTCCCAGGAAAATACCCCGTGCAATAAGTCGTGGCACGCAAGCGGCTAAGGGACCGCGAGACACCAAGACTGACTATGACCCTCGCGACCGGAACCATTTTGCCTACCGCAGTGACCGAGCAGATGCAGATCATTCTGCCGTTCGGTTTGATCGGCCTCAGCGAGCTCCGGGCGTTTGAGCTCGCGGCCATCGAGGAAAGCTGGCCCTTCCTGAATCTGCGCTCCACGGGCGACCTGGAGATCGAGTTCCTCGCCGTCGAGGCGAAGAACGTGGTCGCCGACTATACGATCACCCTGAGCGACGACGACGCGCTCGCCCTCGCCCTCTCCACTCCCGACGAGGCCCTGATCCTGAACATCGTCACCGTGCATTCGATGCGGCCTCAATTCGTCACCGTGAACCTCGCCGGCCCGATCGTGGTCAATCTTCAAACCCTGCTCGGCAAGCAGATCGTCCTCCCGCAAGGCGAGAAACATTCCACCGTGCATCCGCTGATCGACGAACGCCCCAAGCTGGTCGACGCGCCGAGCCTCGACTGACCATGCTCATTCTCAGCCGCAAAGTAGGTGAGGGGATCATGATCGGGGACAACATCGAAATCCGCATCACGCGGATCGATGCGGATACTGTCCGGATCGGCATCGAAGCCCCGCGGCAGATCGGCGTTTACCGGGATGAAGTGTATCGCGCGATCAAAACCAACAACCTCGCCGCCGTGCGCAAACGCGATGAAAGCGTGCCCGCCCTGCGGCTTCCACAACCCACCAGCCAACCAGAACCTCAAACAACCTAAGCCATGACCATCAATACCAATCCCGGCGCCTCCGCGGCGGCGCTCAACCTCAGCCGCAGTCAGGACATGTTGACCAAATCGCTCAACAAGCTCAGCTCCGGATCCCGCATCGTGCAGCCCAGCGACGACGCTGCCGGTCTCGCCGTCTCGGAGAAATTCGAGGCCCAGGGCCGCCGCATCGGCGCCGCGCTGACCAACGTGCAGAACGCCATCTCCTACGTGCAGACCGCCGATGGCTTCATGAGCGGCATGAGCAAAGTCGTGTCCCGCATGAGCGAGCTCGCGATGCTTGCCAAGGACGTGACCAAAAACACCCAGGATATCGCCCTCTACCAAAAGGAATTCGGCGCGCTCCAGCAGCAGCTCCGCGACACCGTCGGCGGCGGCGCGGTGACCTCGCCGCTCGGGACTTTCAATGCCGGCCCGCTCTTCGCCCCAAATCCCTCGGGCCTCACCGTGACGATCGGTGAAGCCGCCGGCCAGACCATGACCATCGCGGAGACCAACCTCCAGGATGGGGCTCTCGGCGCGCTCATCGCGCAATCCTCCCCGCCAGCCTTCGATATCCAGGTTACCGATTCCAACATCACCACCCTGGTCATCGACGCAATCGAGGACGTGGCCGGCGAGCGCGCCGGGCTCGGCGCCATCCAGAGCCGCCTCGAGCTCGCCGTTTCCACGCTCCAGGTGCAGGGCCAGATCCTCGAAGCCGCCACCTCGCGGATCCGCGACGTGGATGTCGCCCAGGAGAGCACGCAGTTCGCCAAGAACAACATCCTTGTGCAGTCCGGCACCGCGATGCTCGCCCAGGCGAACCAGCTCCCGAACAGCGTGCTCAAGCTTCTGCAGTAACCGCGGGTGTGCACCCCGACCACCGTCCGCTGCAAGCTCTGACGGACGCGAACGGGGGCATCGCGGCCGTGACCGCGTCGGCGGTCGCGCAGACTGCGACGCGCTCCTTTGGCCTTTAGTAAAATTTAGATCGCCCGGACCTTTCCTAGCGCCGCAACTCGGCCGGGAAAGGGTGCGTCTGTTCGCCGGGTCGGTTCTTCGCAGCGGCGAATCGCGGCGTGGCTATCGGAAGCCGCCAGAACGCTGTAGCCGCTGCTTTCCAGCGAGCGTTGCAACATTCCCAGCAGGTTTCCTCATCCTCGACCACCCATGAGGACTTGCTCGATGTGCCGCGCCCCCCGTGCGGCTCGCCTTACGATTCGTCCACCGCCACCGTCTCCGCGCCTTCGTCCGGCCCGATCCGGTATTCGTTCAGCTTGTTGCGCAGCGTGCGGATGCTGATTTGCAGGACGTTCGCGGCCTGCGTCCGATTTCCCTTCATCGCTTCCAGTACTCGGAGGATGTGGTCCTTCTCCACCGCCTCCAGCGCCCGCAGCCCCGGCGGTGCCGGCTCGGGCGCGGGTGACGCGGGTGACGCGGGCGCCTCCGCATTTCGTGGTGCGCGTTCCACGTTCGAGATGGCGAGTGCCTCGAGCGGTGCGGCGGAGGTGGCGGCGGTGCCAGGGGTCGGCAGCGCGAGCGCGGAGGACTGCACCGGTGTGCCGCTCTCCGTCATGATCACCGCGCGCTCCACCATGTTTTGCAATTCCCGCACATTCCCCGGCCACGGGTGCTGGAGCATGCGATCCATCTCCGCCTGCGAAAAGCCGGGGATCTCCAGTCCATGCCGGCGGGCGAGGCGCTGGAGGAAGTGATTTGCGAGCCGCGGAATGTCGCCCGCCCGTTCGCGCAGCGGCGGCACATGGAGCGGAAAGACGTGCAGCCGATAATAGAGATCTTCGCGGAAGTCGCCATTCGCGACCGCCTTTTTCAAGTCGCGGTTCGTGGTCGCCAGCACGCGCACGTCCACCTTGATCGTCTTCGTTCCGCCCACGCGCTCGAACTCCTGCTCCTGCAAGACGCGGAGCAGCTTCGCTTGCAGCCGCGGAGTGATCTCGCTGATTTCATCGAGCAGCAGCGTGCCGCCATTCGCCAGCTCGAAGCGCCCCTCCCGCCGCTCAGTCGCTCCGGTGAAGGAGCCCTTTTCGTGGCCGAAAAACTCGCTCTCGATCAGCGTCTCCGTGATCGCCGCGCAGTTCACTTTGATATACGGCCCCTGCGCGCGGCTGCTCGCGTGATAGATCTCCCGCGCGATGAGTTCCTTGCCGGTCCCATTTTCGCCCTGGATGAGCACCGTCGCATCCGTCGGGGCCACTTTGCGGAGCATCTTCTTGAGGGCCGCGATCGGCTCGCTGTCGCCGATCAGATCGCTTGAGTCGGTGAGCTGTTCGTTGAGGAAACGATTCAGCTTCATGACCTGTCCATAGCTCTCGGCCTTTTTCACCAGCACCTCGATCTGATTGAGGGAAAACGGCTTGAGCATGTAGTCAAACGCTCCCTGGCGCATGCAATCCACCGCGCTCTCGATCGTGCCGTAGCCGCTCATCATGATGATCATCGGCCGTTCCGGCATCTTCGAGAGCCGCTCGAGCAGGTCGGTGCCCGTGCCATCGGGGAGCTTCACATCGAGAAAGAGCAGGTCGAAGTGATCCTTCTTCAGCAGCCGCTCCGCGTCGGCGAGCGAGCCCACGCTGGTGATGGAATAACGCTTGGGGCGGAGGAGTTCTTCAAACGATTTCCGAATGATCGGTTCATCGTCCACCACCATGATCTTCTCTACGGGCATGCCGACGAATTACTCCCCTTCGTTTCACAGGGCAAGGACTCCATCGTCGTGCCGATGCTTTGCTTCAAACATCAGCGTGGTGGGATTCCACCGATCCGAAATACGGCGACGAAGGCGACCGCTGAGAACGCGGAAGACGCTGAAGACGCGGACGAGAAAGAGTTGATTTCAAATTTCCTGATCCGTGTCCTCCGCGTTCTCTGTGTCGTGCGCGGTCTCCTTTCGCAGTGCCGGTGAAAATGATCCTTGTGGTCAATGAGATTGCTTCGCGAGCGGCGCGGGGATGGTTATTCTGCCGCGATGTTTTGCAGCCTCATCCGCGTCTCGACGGTGGTTTTGCTGGGCGCGTTGGGGGGCGGTTGCGGGCTGCTCCATTTTGGCGGAGCCCGGCGACGTGCGGCGGCGGAGGCGTCCCTCGCGGAGTCGCGACGCGCGCCGCTTGCGATCGGCCGAGTGTCCCTGGTGAATGTGGAGGGACGTTTCGCATTGATCGAAGCAACCATGGCGCAGTCGCCGGGGACGGGGACCGTCCTGCGCTCCTACACGGGGAATGCGGTGTCGTCGGAACTGCGGGTGACCGGGGTGCGGCGCCGGCCTTTCCTCGTCGCGGATCTCGTGAGCGGGATGCCGGTGAAGGGCGATCTCGTCGTCCAGCCAAAGCCTGAAGCAGCCGCCTCGCCCGCGGCGACCCCGCCGCCGACCGAGACGGCGACGCCTCCAGCGATCCCGCGCTGGAAGCGATGGCTAGGACTTGGTCGGGTCCGGAAGTGAGGCCTCGGCGCCCGACCAGTAAGAGACATTGACCAGGCGGGCGCTGGTCTGGCGCAGGCGGCGCGCCATTTCCGTCATCATCCCGGAGACGATCTTGTAGCCCGCGCCTGGGTGGGCATCCATGTAGCCACGCAGGCTCTCGTAGTCCACGAACGCGACTTGAGTGGGCTTCATCGCGTAGATGCTGGCGGTGGCGACACCGGGATCGAAGAGATTGATCTCACCGAAAAAT
The DNA here is from genome assembly GCA_031411395.1 of Chthoniobacteraceae bacterium. Lineage (GTDB taxonomy): Bacteria > Verrucomicrobiota > Verrucomicrobiia > Chthoniobacterales > Chthoniobacteraceae > Chthoniobacter. The sequence continues at coordinate 7,147 of JANOAZ010000315.1, read as the reverse complement.
CCGCCGACGCCGAGGCGGCCTAGGAGCATCTCGCGCTTCTGCGCCATGCGGCGGATGTGAACCACGCCGTCGCAGATCAGATAAAGGGAGTGGACCGGGCTCCCCTCTTCGATGATCCGCTCGCGCGGGGCGAAGTTGCGCGGAGTGAGGAGATTTGCGAAGGCGGTGAGCTCCTCGTCGGAGAGGGCGCGAAGGAATGAGACGGCGCGCAACTGGGTCGAATCCATATAGGCGGGCGACGGTAGCGACCCGTCGGAGACGAGGCAAGAACGGCGGTTGACCGGCACACATGAACCCATAAGGTCAACGACCTTAAACTTTATGGCGCACCCTCGTGAAGAATCCAGAATGCGAGTCGACGCGGAACGGCTGGCGGATATTTTCACGAGCCTGCAGCGCTCGTTCGTGCTCAATCTTTCGAAGGAGCTGTCCCGCGGAAACGTCTCCTTTTCGCAGTATTGCCTGCTCGGATTCCTCGCCTTGCAGCGGCACCTGACGATGTCGGAAATCGCCCAGCGCATGGGTCATACCACTGCGGCGGCGACGGGCCTGGTGGACCGGCTGGAAAAGCTCGGCCATGTGAAACGCACGCATGGGCAGGACGATCGGCGGAAGATCCTCGTGGAGATCACGCAATCCGGAAAAGCCCTCGTGAGCGAAGTGAAAGACGACATGGTTTCCAACCTCCTCAAAATGATGGCGCATCTCGATTCCGCCGAACAAAAGGGGTGGGTGCAGATCTACGAGAAGATCTTCAGCTACTGCCAAAACAAATGATCCGAATCCTGTGCTTCATTGCTCTCGCTGCCTCCCTGGCCTTCCGCGCTGAACCTCTCGCAGCGGGTGAACGGACGGGGGCCGTCCGGACGATCACCGGCAACCTCACGCTGGAGGAAGCGGTGCAAATTGCCCTCAAGCAAAACCCGAACATTCTCAAGGCAATCCAGCAGATCGAAGTTACGCGCGGCCAGATCATCGAGGTGCGCGCCCAAGCTCTGCCGCACATCTCGCTGACCGGCGGTTACAATCAGCAGGCGAAGTCTCTGCTCGAAGGCGGCGGCGGGCGGGACAGCGGGTCTGCGATTGCGCCGACCTCGGTGGATGCCAGCCAGTTTGCGAGCATCCCGGGGGTGACGCCGAGTGCCGCGCAGCAGATCGCCAGCGCGCTCGAGTCGAGTCTCGCTGTGAATTCGGCGGACCAGGGCGGGATGGGCAGCATCAATGACAAGTCATGGCGGGTCACGGTGCAGGCCACGCAAACTCTTTACGCCGGCGGGCAGGTGCGGGCCGCGATCCGGATCGCCAAATTCACCGAGGACAGCAGCTACTTCAGCCTGCGCGACACCGTGGACCAGACGATCTCGACGGTGCGGCAGCAGTTCGCCACGGTCCTGCTCACGCGGGCGCTGATCAAGGTGCAGGAGGAATCGGTCCGCTTGCTCCAGGACCAACTCAAGGATCAGCAAAATCGCTTCGAGGCCGGCACGGTGCCGCGCTTCAATGTCCTCCAGGCAGAGGTCCAGCTCGCGAATCAACAGCCCCAGTTGATCAGCGCGCGGAACAATTACCTCATCGCGCAGTATCAGCTCGCCAAGACGCTCGGGCTCGATCCCGGACCGCAGGGCACGCCGACGTTTCACGCGGTCGGCACGCTCGACATTCGCGAGCGTGCGCTCGGCCTCGCCCATGCCATCCAGCTTGGCATCGAGCGGCGGCCTTTTCTCAAAGTGCAGCGCCTCACGATTCTCATCCAGAAAGAGCAAATCAAAGTCGCGCTCGCGGGCTACAAGCCGCAGGTCAATGCGAACGGCGGCTACGAGCTGCGCAACTCCTCGCTCTCCGACCGGCTCGACGACACCGTCGATGGCTGGTTTTTCGGGATCACCGGCCAGTGGAATATTTTCGACGGTCTCGAGACCTACGGAAAAGTGAAGTCGGCGCGCGCGAGTCTCGAATCCGCCAAGATCAACTACGACGACTCCGCACTTCAGGTGAAACTCGAAGTTCAGCAAACCTACGCCAATTTGCAGACCGCCCGGGAAACCATTCGCAGCCAGCAAAAGACCGTCGAGCAAGCGCTCGAAGCCGTCCGCCTCGCGACCGAGCGCCTCTCCGCCGGAGCGGGCACGCAACTCGACGTGCTCAACGCGCAGGTGCAACTCACGACCGCCCGCAGCACCGAACTCCAGGCGCGCGCCAACTACAACACCGCGCTCGCGGAGTTCGATCGCGTGACGGCCACCGATACGGTCTATGCGGAGACTTTCGACGATCCGGTCGTTCGCGGCAGGATTCCGAAAGCCGTCCCCGTCGAGAAAGTGCGACCGGCGAAAACGCGTTGACGATGGGCAGGGCAGATTCCGGGACGTACGAACATTTCTCCGCACTGACGGCGATCCCGGCGATTCGCCACGCCTTCTGCGTCCGGGTGCCCGGCATCGATGTGAAGGTGGATCGCGCCGAAGCACTCGAACGGCTTGCCGCGCAGCATCGGACGATTCGCGCGGCACTCGGGATCGACGGCAAGGAATTTGTCCTCGGGCAGCAGGTCCACGGGCGCGCGGTGGCGGTCGTCGATGCGCAGACCCGCGGGCCGGTGGGGAAGGTGGATGGGTTGATCACCGCGGACCCGGACGTGTGCCTCGGCGTCTATGTCGCGGATTGCTGTGCCGTTTACATCGTCGAACCGGAGCGGCGCGTCATCGCGCTCCTGCACTCGGGACGCAAGGGGAGCGAACTCGGCATCACCGGCGCGGCGATCGAACGCATGCGCGCGGAGTTTGGCTGCGATCCGGGGAAAATGATTGTGCAACTCAGCCCGTGCATCCGGCCGCCGAATTACGAAGTCGATTTCGCCGCGCTCATCCGGCTGGACTGCGAAGCCGCCGGTGTGCGGCAGGTTTTTGATTGCGGCACTTGTACCGGGGCGAATGTGGACCGTTATTATTCGTATCGGATCGAGAAGGGGCAGACCGGGCGGATGCTGGCGCTGCTCGCGCTGCACGAGTCCTGAGCGGGATTGGTGGCACGGGAGCGGCTGTATGGAAATTATAGACCCGCTGTCGCGGCTCTGATTTCCACTCATGATTTTCCTACGCATTTTTGCCACCATCCTCGTCGCCGCTCTCACCGGCGCGAGTCCTGCCGAGGCTCAGCTCAACGCGCAGGAACAGAAGATCGCCAGCCTACTGACGAACGCTTCCGGCCAGCAGCGGCCCTTCGTTCAAGTCGATCCGATCCTCTCCCGCGTCGCCCGCGCCCGTGCGATGGACCTCGCGAAACGCCACTACTTCGCCCATGTGAACCCGGACGGCCACGGGCCGAACTACCTCGTCCGTCAGGCGGGTTACACGCTGCCCGCGGGCTACGATCAGTCCCCGACCGGCAATAACATCGAGTCCGTCGCCGGCGGCGATCCGACTGCGGAATCCGCGTGGAGCGGATGGATGGGATCGCCGGCGCACAAGACGCATCTCCTCGCGCTCGCGTCGTTTTACACCGGGCAGACCTCGCTCGGAGTCGGTTACTACTTCGACGCAAGTAGCGACTACCAGCACTACTGGGTCGTGCTGACCGCACCGCCGGCCGGACCGGCGCTGAGCATCACGAGCCCGGCCGTGAACGCCGGCCTCACCGTTCCGCAGGCCACCATTTCCGGGACGTGCGGCGGCAGTCCGTTAGCGACGCGCGTGGTCTATCGGCTCGAAAATTCCACCGGAGTCGGCACCTTCACCAATGCCACGGGGACGACGGCGTGGAGCGCCGTGGTGACCGGCCTCACTCCCGGACCGAACACCGTGCGCGTGCGCTCGCTCGACGCCGCGGGGACGACGATCAAGGAACTCACGCGCACATTTCGCTACGTGGTGTTGAAACCGCTGATCGTCTCGACCGCGGGCACGGGCACGGTCACCGCTGGATTTCTCGGCACGTCGTCGCGGGAACTCGGCGCGCGCTACACGATCACCGCGACCGCCCCGGCCGGTTGGCTGTTCGATCATTGGTCAGGCAGTGCGAATGCGAGCACCCCGGCGCTTTCGTTCGTGATGGCGGAAGGGTTCACGCTCACCGCGCACTTTCGCGTCAATCCGTTCTACACGGTCAAAGGCGCATACAACGGGCTGATTCAGGCCGATCAAGCCGCGCACGCGACCTCCGGATTTCTCAAGCTTTCCGTGGCAGTCACGGGCGCATTCAGTGGCCGCATCACACTCGGGGGGACGGGTTATGCATTCAGTGGAAAGTTCGACCCGGCCGGCGCCGCGGTCGTCACGATCAAGCGCACGCTGCTCCCGCCGCTCACGCTCACCCTCACGCTCGATCTTGCCGGCGGCACCCGACGCATCACAGGCTCGGTGTCCGACGGCACTTCCGTCGTCTCGATCTCTGCCGATCAGGCCGTGCCGGCTCCGGCCAGACATTTCGCCGCGGGGCGTTACACCATTTCGCTGCCCGCGAATCCAAGCGCGACCGGCGCGGCAATACCGAAAGGCGCTGGCTGCGCGCTACTCGTGGTCAGCCCGGCCGGGCTCGCGAGTCTCACCGGTACGCTGGCCGATGGGAGGGCCTTCACCGCCAGTGCCACGGTTTCGAAGGACGGCGAGTTGCCGATCTACGTTCCGCTGCTCCTCGGCACCGGCTCGGTGGCCGGTCGGGCGAACATCAATTCCCAAACCGGCGCGCTCACGGGCGAAGTATTTTGGACCAAACCCGAGCGGCCGTTGGATCGCTACCTTCCCGCCGGTTTCGTGACGGAGGTCAAAGTGATCGGTGCCTGCTACTCCGCTCCGCTGCCGGGCGTGCCAGCGATGCAAGTGGCCGCGACGGTGAACAACTGCGCGCTGCAACTCGCCAACGGTGATCTCCAAAGCGCAGTGCAACAATCCGCGACCCTGCTGGCGAGCAACCTCGTCACCATCGCCAGTCCGTCACTCCCCAAACTGACCCTCACCGTGACCGCCTCCACGGGCCGCTTCACGGGGAGTTTCATCCATCCGCTGACCAAGGCGACGAGCCGCATCAGCGGCGTGATCCTCCAGGATCAAAATGCGGCGGCCGGTTTCTTCCTCGGCCAATCTGCCAGCGGTGCGGTCAGCTTCACGCCCGCGCCGTAGAGCGATTACGCGATGATCGCCTTCGCGACTTTTCCCGCGACGTTTGTCAGGCGGAAATCGCGACCGGCGTAGTTGTAAGTCAGCGCTTCGTGGTCGAGCCCGAGCAGGTGCAGGATCGTCGCGTGCAGATCGTGGGTGTGCATTTTTCCCTCCACTGCTTCGTCGCCCATTTCGTCCGTCGCGCCGTAACGCAGGCCGCCTTTCACGCCGCCGCCCGCCATCCACATCGTGTAGCCGCGGCCGTGATGACCGCGCCCATTCCCGTCGCCTTTGTCATCGCCCGGCGAGCGTCCAAACTCGCCGCCCCAGATCACCAGCGTGTCGTTCAGCATCCCGCGCTGCTTCAAGTCGGTGAGCAATCCGGCGATCGGCCGGTCGATGCCGCCGGCGCGCTCGGTCAGCCCTTGCCGCAGGTTGTTGTGGTGATCCCAGCCATTGTGCGTGAGCTGGATGAAACGCACGCCCTTCTCCGCGAGCCGCCGCGCGAGCAGACATTGCGAGCCGAAACGATCCGAGGCGCGATCGCCGATGCCGTAAAGTTCCTGGATGGAGGTCGGTTCGTCCGAGGCGTCGATCACGCCGGGGATCGACGTTTGCATCCGGTGCGCCAGTTCGAACGACTCGATGACGCCCTCGATTTCCGGCTGCCCCGGCTGCTTCGCGAGCAGCCCACGATTGAGCCGCTGGATGAAGTCGAGCTGCTTCCGCTGATCCCCGGCGAGCAATGTGCGGTTGGCCACATTCGGCACGCCGGCTCCGCTCGCATTGAGCCGCGAGCCTTGATAGGCGGCGGGGAGAAAAGCGGAGCCGTAGTTCATCGCGCCACCTTGATCGTGCATCGGATCGATCGTCACGAAGCCCGGCAAATCCTCCGCGAGCGTGCCGAGCCCGTAGGTGATCCACGCCCCCATCGACGGGCGCACGAAATTCTCGCTCCCGGTATGCAGCGCGACCGTGGCCTGGACGTGCGAATTCGTATTCGTCTGCATCCCATTTAGCAGGCAGAGCTCGTCGGCATGTTCGGAGAGCATGGGGAAAACATCCGAGATCATCAGCCCGCTCTTTCCGCGCGGCTGAAACGGAATCACCGCGCCGAGCGGCTTGTGCGGTCCGCCCTTGCCGACGCGCGCGAGTTCCGGCTTCCAGTCGAACGTATCGAGATGGCTCGGCCCGCCTTGCATGAATAGAAAGATCACGCGCTTCGCCTTCGGCGTGAAATGCGGGGCCTTCGGCGCGAGCGGTCCGGCGGCTTGCGCGAGGCGGGCGTTGAGCGCGGCGAACGCGAGCCAGCCGAAGCCGGCCGAGGTGCGCTGGAGGAAGCCGCGGCGATCGAGCGTGCAGAGGGTGTTCGAGCAGGTGTTCATGGTCAGCGGAGGTAGCGAAACTCGGCGCTGGCGAGCAGCGCTTGCACGAAAGTGGTCCAGCGATAGCGGGTATCGCCGTCGCCGTTGAGTGATTGCACGAAGGCCAGCGAATCCGCGACCTCTCCGCGCTCGGGTTCGCGCGCCAGCACTCGCAGATACGCGAGGCGGATGCGCTTTTCGTCGTCGCCTTTCTCCGCCAGGAGGCGCTCGGCGGCTCCGCGCGCGGCGTCCTCCACGAGATCGTTGTTCATGAAGAAAAGCGACTGCGAGGCGATCGTGGTCACTTCGCGCAGGCCCTTGATCTGGCTCGGATCGGGGAAGTCGAACAACTCGTGCATCGAGGGAAGCATCGAGCGCAGAGTGGGCAGGTAGATCGTGCGCACCGGCGAATCCTCCGGCATCAGGCTGCGCAGTCGCGCCTCGCGTCCTTTGCCACCGAAGCCCGCGACATGGATGCCGGTGGGCCGTTCAAACTTCAACCCGCCGCCGACGAGCAGCAGCGTGTCGCGGATCGGCTCCAACTCCAATCGACGCACCTCGGCGCGCCAGTAGAGCTCGTTCGCGCCGTCCAACTTTTCCCGCGCCGTGTCACCCGCGCTGCTGAGGCGATAGGTGCGGCTGAGCATCAGCGCGCGGAGAAATTTCTTCACCGACCAGCCGCCCTCAGCG
>JANOAZ010000314.1:0-1611 GCA_031411395.1 Chthoniobacteraceae bacterium | reverse complement strand
TTCATGAACTCCACGCCCTCCATCGTCGGCAGCATGTTCACGTTCAGGTCGCCGTTCGGGTAGTGATTGATCTGCGCGACGGGAAATTTCTTCCCCCACCAGCATTCCGGCGCGATGCCTTCGGGCAGCGGCTCCACGGCGGGCGTCGCGACTGGCGTCACGCGATACAGCAGGCTCACGCCATTCACGCGCGGCGTGGCTTCGTCGGGCGCGCCGGGCTCGTCAAATTGCGCGCGCGGCTCCTGCCCGGTCATCATCGTGCAGCCGGCCTCCTCGCACACGAGACCGTCGCCCGTCGCATCCACGAAGTAGTCCGCGACCAGCGTCCGGCTTTCCACGATCGACTTGCCGTCGGCGAAGCGGACTTTCTGCAAAGTGACATTTTGAATCCGCCCCGCGTCCGCCGGACTCATCGCGACGCGCTTGAACTCCGTCCGAAACAGCACGCGGCAGTGCCCCGTCTCCTCCAGCATCGCGAGCATCGTCTTCGCCATCGCCTCCGGCTCGAACACCACGCCGTGCAGTTGCGAATGCGCGAGGCCGTAGCGCCGCAGCGAGTCGAGATAGCCGAGCGCCGGATCGATCACCGTCTCACCGCCGGGAAATGGATACGCCTCGCGCTTCGCGTCAAAGGTGCCCATGTGGCGACCCATCGAGTAAATGCCCACCGCCTTCGGCTCCCGTTTCAGTCGCCGGTAAATCTCGAATGGAAACCGCGTGCCGCCGAGCCCCGGCTCCCAGATGTTCACGCCGCCCCGCACCGAATTGCCGCCGAGCTTGTCGCTGCGCTCCACGAGCACCACATCCACGCCGAGCCGCGCCGCCGCGAGCGCCGAGCCGAATCCGCCACTGCCGCCACCGATCACCGCGAGCTCGCAGCGGATCGTCTCCGGCCCGGCCTCGGCGCAGAACGCGGCGAGCGGTGCGAGAACGAGGGCAATGATAACGGTGAGAAGGTGTTTCATGGTGTTTCGATTAATAAGCGCCGACTCACCTTATGGTAGTGAAGACTCAAGCTTCCCAAACATGATGCGATCCGTGCTGCCGCCGGTGCCTTGGGTGACGGTGAACCAGATGGTGCCGTCGTGCTGGCGGAAGGTGGGATACTGGAAGGAATCGGCAGACTCGAAGCGGTATTTGCGCTCCCAGTTCACGCCGTCGCGGGAGACTTCGATATTGAAGATGTAGCGACCGACACCTTGGCCGTCGGTGATGCGGGTGGCTTCCTGCCAACCGAGGTAGTAGATGCCGTTGAACTTGTCGAAGGTCGGCTTGGAGTTGCTGCCTTTGGTGACAAAGGGACGCGGCTCGCCTTGGGTCCAGGTCTTGCCATCCTTGCTGGTGGTGAAGACATAGTTGCGGTCGCCACTCTCGGTGCGGCAGATGGCCAGCCAGGTTCCGTCGGGCCGGCGATTGACGGACGACTCGCTGAGCCTGCGCTCGGCGGGTTCGTTGTAGTGGCCGATGACCTCGATGGTGTCGCGTGACTCGTTCAGCATCGCGAGTGCGTTCTGCGCACCGGGGAAGTTGTTGATCGCGAGGTAGGTCTTGCCGTCGATGACTTTGAACGCATCGAGAAGGTAGAGACCGAAGGCTTTCGCGGGTTGCTTG
>JANOAZ010000313.1:0-9184 GCA_031411395.1 Chthoniobacteraceae bacterium | reverse complement strand
CAGGAAGCGATCATCGGAAAGTGCGGCGAACCCCGAGTGATCAAACCGAGCCTGCGCGAGTTCGAAGAACAGATTTACGCCAAGGACGCAGCGCTGGCCGCGGCTTCCGCCAACCCCTAACCTCATCCACATGGCCTCCATCCGAATCCCCACTCCGCTGCGCAAACTCACCAACGAACTTGAAGTCGTTCAGACTTCGGGCGACACGATCGGCGAGATCCTTGAGAATCTCGACAAGGCCTTCCCCGGCTTGAAGGAACGCATCTGCGACGAGCAGGGCAACGTCCGCCGCTTCGTGAATATCTTCGTCAACGATGAAGACATTCGCTTCCTCGAAGACAAGGCGACCGGCGTCAAGGACACCGACGAAATCAGCATCGTCCCCGCGATTGCTGGAGGGTAGGCGGAAGGTTGAGATTTGAGTGTTGAGAGGCGCCCAAATGACGCCCTCGCCTATCCACCATTCAACGCTCAGCCTCGCCCTACGCGCCTCTCAACTCTCCACCCTCAACTCTCAACTTTCCCCATGGCCACCGAAACATCCCGCCTCTGGCTGATGGTTCCCTCGAAGCTCATCACCCGCCCCATCCTTTGGGAGCTGGGCAAGAAATTCGAGGTCATCACCAACCTGCGCCAGGCGAGCGTCACCGATGAGATCGGCATCGTCTCGCTCTCGATTGAGGGCGAACGCGAACAGATCAAGAAAGCCATCGCCTGGCTCGAGGAACTCGGCGTGAAAGTCGAACCGGTCGAGATAAACACGATCGAAGGCTGAGCGGCGCTCGCGTGGTCGTTCCGGCGCGATGCGCCAACCAATAAACGCCGTCATCCTGAGCGGAGCGCCGCACGGGCGAAGGCGGCGCGGCGCGCAGTCGAAGGATCTCTCACTATTTTCGGCCCTTGAGCGCATCTGCGGCGAAATAGTGAGAGATCCTTCGACTCCGCTTTGGTCGCTTAGGCTCCCTCCGCTCCGCTCAGGATGACGGCGTGTTTTGGAAGAGACGCGCGACGGCCTCTCAGAGGGTGTACCGGAAGTCTCGTGGATGATTGGAATGCGCATCCTGGCGCGCAGCGCCGCATCGTACAAGTCACTCTGAGCTTGCGAAGAACCACTGATCCCTGCGGGCAGCGGCGGTGCGGAGCCGCCGGACATGGGGAGTCGCTCCGGGGGAGTCGCTCCGCACCGTTTCCGCCCGCAGAGATCAGTGGTTCTTCGTTTCCTCAGAATGACGGGGTTTCGGTTTGCGCTGCGCGCGGTCGGATTTCCGGTACACCCTCTCAGAAATCCACCGGCGGCGGGCGGTCGAGCTTGATCGTGGAATCGACCACCGCCTGATTCTCCATCGGCCGCACCGGCTCCGCGCGGCGGACTTCGATCTGCGGCTCAGTCGAGACCACGGGATTCGGGACCGTATTCGTGCTGTCGAGCGGGGCCGTTGTTCCGCCGAGCGCCTTCATCGCGATCACATTGTTGATCGCCTGAATCGAGTTGTAGGGATCCTCCCCGATCACCGTCGGCGCTTTCAGCGCCACCGGTTGCACGCTCTTCACATCCATCGCGAGCACGGCGCGCGGAAACTCGCCGCTCGACACTTCCTTCACAAAACTCCGGTTGCCCAACCCGTGGATGTCGCACCCGTTTTTCGGTGCCTGCGATTCAGTGGCGATCTCGAAGTAAGTGGCCCGGCGCATGACCTTCTCCTTGGTCTCCGTGTTCTCCACCGTCTCGAAACATTTGTCGGTCGCCAGCTTCCCCGAGGCGCTGCAAATCTCGCACTTGATGATGCCTTTCGGCTGCGGAATCTCGCCCGGCTTGTAATCGGCGAAGGTGGCCTTCATCACATTCGCCCAGATGGGCAGCGCGATCTGATTGCTGAACGCGCCGCGATAGATCGGCTGCGGTTTATCGAATCCCGCCCACACGCCGCACGTCACGGCACTGCTGTAGCCCACGAACCACGCGTCGGTGAAGTTGTAGGCCGTGCCCGTCTTTCCCCCGAGAGGGAATCGCTTCAGCCCGAGATCGGTGAACGCGCGATCGGCAGTTCCGCGTTCGAGTACTTCCGCCAGGCAGCTATGCACCTCGTAGGCGGTCGTTTCCGCGATCACCCGGACGCGGCCCGGACGCGCCTTGTACACGACTTTGCCGTCCTTGGATTCGATATGATCGATGACGAAAGTGCGCTCGGGCCGCTGGCCGCCATTCGCGAAGATGCTGTTCGCCAGCGTCATCTCCATCAGTGTCACTTCGCTGCTGCCGAGGTAGGTCGCGGGGAAGGGACGAAGCGTGCTCGAAATGCCCGCTTTTTTCGCGAGCGGAATGACCCGGTCCAGCCCGGTCATCATGCCGAGCCGCACGGACGCCGCGTTCTTGGATTTCACCAGCGCGGTGCGCGCGGAGACCGTTCCTTCGTATTTGTTTTCCACCGTCTCCGGCCCCCACTCGCCGAGGATGCCGGTCGTCCCGCCGATCATCACCTGCCGATTGTCGATCACCGCATCCTGCACCGCCGTCCCGGGAAAGAGCCCTTTTTCAAAAGCCGCCGCATAGACCAGCGGCTTGAATGCCGTGCCCGCCGGGCGGTGCGCGAGCAGCGCGCGATCGTATTCGCTGTGCTGAAAGTCGCGTCCGCCCACCAGGGTGAGGATGCCGCCCGTGGCATTGTCGATCACCACCACCGACCCCTGAAGATACTCCGGCGTGGCAATCGTCTCCGCGTCCGCCGTCCCCTGCTTGCGTTCATGCGCTTTGAAGATCTGGTCGTACTTCGCGTAAGTCTGGTGCTCGAAGCCTTCGTGCCGTTCCGCCAGGTCGAGTTGTTCGGCCAACGCCTTCTCCGCCTTGCGTTGCAGTTCCCCGTCGATCGTCGTGTAAATGCGATAGCCGTCGCTGATCGCCGAGTCGCGTCCGAACTGCGCGATCACCTGCTGCGCCACGAGGTCGAGGGCATACGATTCCTGGGCGACGCGTGCGCGGTTTTTGACCCGCAGGTCTTCCGCCAAAGTCTCATCGGCCTGCGCACGGGTGATCTGCCCAAGATCGGCCATCCGCCCGAGGACGAAGTTTCGCTGATCCATGCAGGCCTGCCGGTTCTTCCAAGGTGACAGATTGTTCGGACTCTTGAGCAACCCCGCGAGCGTCGCGGCCTCGGAAAGCGTCAGATCCTTCGCATGTTTCCCAAAGTACGCCCGCGCCGCCGCCTCCGCTCCATAGAGCCCGGAGCCGAAATAGACCCGGTTCAGATACAGCTCGAGAATGCGCTCCTTACTGAACCGCTTCTCGATCGCGCGGGCCACGAAGATCTCGAGCAGCTTGCGATTGTAGGTCCGGTCGTTGCTCGGCAGATCGTCCGGGAAGGAATTGCGCGCGAGTTGCTGTGTGAGCGTGCTCGCCCCCTGCCTCGTCTTGCCGGCCTGATAGTTCTTCACCATCGCGCGGACGATGCCCTGGTAGTCCACGCCACGGTGATTGTAGAAGCGATTGTCCTCCGCGGCGACCACCGCGAGTTGCAGGGTCCGCGCGATATCCTCGACCCCCACTTTGTCGCGGTTCTGGATGAAGATGCGGCCCAACACCACGCGGTTCCGGTCGTAGATCACGCTGGCCGATTCCATTTCCTGGAGCTTGTCGTAATCCAGCGCCTCGGCCCGTTTCTCCCACTGGTGCTTTTCCACCAATCCCCAAATCAACCCGATCAATCCGAGCACGACGAACAGACCCGTCGGAACGAGGAACCAGGGACGTCGATAAAATGGCTGTCGTGGCGGTGAATATTCCCACATTGGCAGGAGGCCCTTGAAAGGGGTGCTTTAAGTCCCATTATTCGCCCGCCAACGCAAACAAAACGATGCCGCTCACAGACCTGATCCGCGCGGAGATCGCGCGCCGCGGACCGATCCCCTTTCGCGACTTCATGGAGCGCGCGCTCTACCATCCCGAGCACGGCTACTACGCCTCGGGCCGCGCCGCGATCGGGCGCGCTGGGGATTTCTTTACGAATGTGAGCGTCGGGCCTTTCTTCGGCCGATTGCTCGCACGTCAGTTCGCTGAAATGTGGGAGCGACTGGATCGGCCGCGCCCGTTCGTCATCGTCGAGCAGGGCGCGGATCGCGGCGACTTCGCGCACGACGTCCTGGCGGGCCTGCGAAATTTCGCCGCCGACTGTTCCGCCGCAGCCGAGTATCACTTCGTCGAACCGCGCCCGGCGCTCGCCGCGGCCCAGCGCGAACGCCTTGCGGAGTTCGCCGCTTGCACCCACTGGCACTCCGACTTCGACTCGCTTCGACCCTTCACGGGCGTGCATTTTTCCAATGAACTGCTCGATGCGTTTCCCGTGCATCTCGTGAAGTGGACTGGCGCGGAGTGGGTCGAACGCTTCGTGGAGTGGATGGACGGGGCGTTCACGTTCCTCGACGGTGCGCTATCCTCTCGCGATCTCGATGCCTGCCTCGCGCTGCTCCCCGCGGTGCCGGCGGGATATTGCACGGAGGTAAATCCGGGCGCGCTCGACTGGCTCACCGCACTCGCCCCGAAGATCGAGCGCGGCTACGTGCTGGCGATCGACTACGGCTTTCCCCGCGCCGAATACTACCGCCCCGAGCGCACCGAGGGCACGCTCTCCGCCTACGCCGGCCATCGCCGGGAGCCCGATCCCCTCGCCCGACCCGGCGAGATCGACCTCACCGCCCACGTTGATTTCACCAGCCTCGCCGAGCATGGCGAAAAATACGGTCTGTCCGTCGCGGGCTTTACCGATCAACACCATTTCATGGTCGGCCTCAGTCGTTTGCATTTCACCGACGAGGCTCCGACCACCCCCGCCGCGCAGAAGGAACTCCGGACGCTGCAAACCTTGATGCATCCAAATCTCCTGGGACGCAGCTTCCACGCGCTCTGCCTCAGCAAAGGCCTCGCCGCCGCACCTCCGCTTGCTGGCTTCCACTTCGCCCCCAACCCGCGCGCAGCACTTGGGTTGCGATAGGTCGCGGGGCAACTGCCATGCCCGGGTGGAGCACGCGACCCGCGTGCCTTCGGCGGCGACCCGCCGCGGAGATCGTTGACGCATCGGTCCCGATGGATCACCCCGGCTGCGATACACACGCCCTCGGTCTTCGCGGCGGGTCGCCGCAAAGCGCACGCGGGTCGCGTGCTCCACCCGGCGCAGAATCTACGCCGTCATCCGCCGCAGCACCGTACACAGGCCGCTGATCTGGTTCGGCGTGTGTCGCGCGGAGAGCGTCACCCGGAGCCGCGCGGCATCGCGCGCCACCGTGGGGTACCGGATCGCCGGCACGAAATACCCCTTCCCCGCAAGCAATTGCGCCGCCTCCACCGCGGCCTCGGCCTGGCCGATGATGATCGGGATGATCGCGCTCTGAATCTTTTTCCCGTTCGCCACGAGATGCGGCATCTCCTCCGCAAATTGCGTGAGATTCGTCCGCAACTGCTGCCGCCTCCGCTCGCCGGCGGCGGACATCAGAAACTCCACCGCGGCCGTGGCCGCCGCCGCCACCGCCGGCGAGGGCGCGGTCGAATAGACGAAGCTCCGCGCGCGATTGATCACCAGATCGATCAGCCGCCGCCCACCGCAAATGTAACCGCCGCTCACACCCAGTGCCTTGCTCATCGTTCCCATCTGGATGTCGATCTTCCCGGCGAGTCCGAGCTGATCCGCGAGCCCGCGTCCATTCTGCCCGATCACGCCGACGGCATGCGCTTCATCGAGGAGCAGCATCGCATCGTAGCGGTTCTTGATTTCCACGATCTCCGGGAGCGCCGCCCAGTCGCCGTCCATGCTGAAGACCGACTCCGTGACGACGATCACCCGCGCTTCGGGATAATGCTCCCGCGCCCACTTGAGATGGCTCTCCAGCTTGCCCAGATGATTGTGCGGGAAGACGCGCACCACCGCGCCGCTGAGTTTTGCGCCATCGATCAGCGACGCGTGGCTGAGCTTGTCGAGAATGACGACGTCATCCTTTTGCGCGAGCGCGCCGAGCGTCCCGAGCGCCGCCGCGTATCCACTGGAAAAGCTGAGCGCCGCCGCGGTCCGCTTGAATTCCGCGAGCTTCTCCTCGAGGCGGACGTGTGGCGTGAGCGTGCCGCAGACCAGACGGGACGCACCCGAGCCCACTCCATACTGGTCGATCGCCGCCTTTGCCGCCTCCTTCAGCGCCGGCTCCGTCGCGAGCCCGAGGTAGTCGTTCGACGAGAAATTGATCAACTGCTTTCCCGCCGTCTCCATCGCCGGCTGTTGCGCCGTGTCAAACTCCCGCAGCTTGCGCAGCAGCGAGCGCGCGCGGAGTTCCGCGAGTTCGGATTCGATGGTGTGGGGCATCGGACAGGAGACAGAGATCAGGAGTCAGGAGTCAGAATGAAAGCGAAACGACCTCCGTGGCATCACTGACCGCTCCTGATTCCCGACTCCTGTCTCCTGATTTCTCGTCGCTCACGACGACAGCCCCCACGACAGCAACCGGTAGGAATCATCCCATACCTTCTTATCCCCGAGCACGACCGTGATCACCTCGCGTCCGCGGTAGGAAGCACTCGCGATCAGGCAGTGGCCCGCAGCTTCCGTGTAACCGGTTTTCATGCCGTTGCAGAGCGGCCAACTGCGCAAGACCTTGTTCGTCGAATCAAAGCTGCGCACGCGCCCGTCGTTGTAGCGCCACGTCACCGAACGCTGGCAGACGATGCTGCGGATCACCCGGTTTTGATACGCGGCGAGCGCCACCTTCGACATGTCCCGCGCGGTCGAATACTGGCCGGGGGCCGGAAGGCCGTTCGGATTCAGAAAGTTGGAAGTGCGCATTCCGAGTTGGGCGGCTTTCGCGTTCATCTTCGAGGCAAACGCCTCGACGCTCCCCGCATTGTCCCGCGCGAGGCAGCGCGCCACGTCGTTCATGCTTTTGACGAGCAGGACCTGCAGCAGCTTGCCCCGGTCATAGATTTCTCCCGACTTGATGTAGAGCTTCGTCGGCTCGGCGTAGGTATCGACGGCCTGCACGCGGACATCGGCATCGAGCCCGCCCTCCTCGGCGATGATCAGCCCGGTGAGCAGCTTTTGCGTGCTCGCCACCGGACGCGCATCGTCGGCGTTGTGCTCGAAGAGAATCTTGCCGGTCTGCGCATCGATCACGATCGCCGCCGCCGCCTGGATCGGCGGAGGACCATTCTCGTCCTGCGCGGCGAACGCTTCGGGAACTTCCTTCTTCGCTTTCGCGGGAGCTTTCTTGACGGCCACCGCTTTGGCGACCGGCACTGCTTTCGCCACGGGAACTGGCTTCTTCGCCGCGGCCTCAGCCGGCGGGGAGAAGGCAATCGCGAGGCAGGTGACGAGCGAGGAAACGAGAAGTCGGCGGATCATGTCGGGCGCTACTAAATGGATTCGCTCCCGTTCTGCAAGCCGCAGCTTGCTCGTAGGCGAAACGCCTCCGGCCTCGCAACGCATCGGCCCGCGCACACCTCCCCGCCAGCCCGGATCCTCCCTCGATAAGACCTGCGCCCGCCAAGCCCGCGCACATGTTGCGAGGCGGGACGCGCTCGCCTACTCCGCCGGTTCGGTGAGGCTCTTCGCCACTTGCGGATCGGGAGCCGCGCCGAGGTCGAGCGCCTGCTGGTAATGCCGCCGCGCCAGCTCCACCGCGGGCGGCGTTCGCTGGAGATAAAAGACGGCGAGATTGAAATGCGCCTCCGGGTAATCGGGGGCCAGCGCGATGGCCTTCCGCATCTCGTCCTCGGCTCCCAGATACCAGCCTTTGCGGCCGATCGTGACGCCAAGGTAGTGATGCGCGCGCGCATCCTTCGGCTCAAACAACACGGCCTGCGCGAGAGCGGCGAGCGCCGCGTCCAGCTTGCCCTGATCGTAGTAAACGACGCCCAGGATCAGCCAGCCCAGACCGCTCTCCGGCTCGATGCGCACGACACGCTTGAGCAGCTTTTCCGCATCTTCGTACTTCTCCGCGCGATACTCGAGCAGGCCGAGGTTGATCAGCGTCGGGAGATTCGCCGGGACCAATTCGAGCACCTTCACAAAATCCTTCCGCGCCGCATCGAGCTCATTTTTTGCAAACTCCGCGAGCGCGCGATTCGCAATCTTCTGTGCTTCCTCGGGCGCTCTTTTTTTCCCCGGCTGATTGAGTTCTGCGGAGGGGCCGATGCGAAATTTCGGCGTCTGCGCCAAAGCAGCGGAGCCGAGCGCCAGGAAGACTGCGCAAACGAGGCGGAGCATCATCCTATTTCGATCCGCCGAGTTCGCGCGCCCGGGTCGTGGAAGCGCGGACGGCGCTGAGAAATGCCGACCGGACCGCGCCCGCTTCGAGCGCTTCCAGTCCCGCGATGGTCGTGCCGCCAGGGCTGGTGACTTCCTCGCGCAGGACCGCAGGATGGCGTCCGGTTTGGATCACCATCTCGGCCGAACCCGCGACGGTCTGGGCGGCGAGTTGCAACGACAGATCGCGTGGCAATCCCATCAGCACGCCGGCATCGGAAAGCGCCTCGATGACCAGATAGACGTACGCTGGCCCGCTGCCGCTCAACCCAGTGACCACGTCGAGGAGTTCCTCTTTCACTCCCACCGCAAGACCGACCGCACCGAGCAGTCGCGCCGCGAAATCCGCGTCGGCCTTCGTCGCCGTCGCCCCGAGCGAGTAGGCCGAGGCGCCGCGCCCGATGAGCGCGGGTGTATTCGGCATCACGCGGAAGATCCGGACCGCCGGCCCCGCCGCTTCCTGAAGTTTGGCGATCGGCAAGCCGGCGACGATCGAGATTACGAGATTGTTCGCGGCGCGATCCTGGATGGACCGCAGCGCCACGAGCGCGTCATTTGGCTTCACGCAAAGGACCAGTGCGTCCGCGAAGGCCACGAGTTGGTCGTTCGTCTGGACCGCCACGCCAGTGTCGCTCGCGAGCTTTTCGGCGACTGCGGGGATCGCGTCGCTCACCGCGATGGAGTGCCGCGAAACCACGCCCGCCTGCACCACGCCGTGAACGAGCGCGCTCGCCATTTTTCCGGAACCAATGAAGCCGAGTTTCATCGGGGGATGAGATAGCCCGGAGGCGGCGCATGGGAAGAGCAAAGTCCCTCGCTGGTGGATGCAACCTAAAGCAACCTGTCATTCCGACCGGAGCGGAGCGAAGTGGAGGAATCTCTCGCATCCGTGGGCAGCGGCGGTGCGGAGC
>JANOAZ010000312.1:0-7263 GCA_031411395.1 Chthoniobacteraceae bacterium | reverse complement strand
CGCCGAAGAAGGATTCGTCCCAGCCAGTGAACGGAAACATCGCCATCGTCGCCGGCACGCCGACGTTGATGCCGACCATCCCGGCTTTCACGCGGTGCTTGAATTCGCGGGCGGCCTTTCCGCTGTTCGTGAAAATCGCCGCGCCGTTTCCGTAGGCGGACGCATTGGCCTGCGCGATAGCGGCGTCGAGATCGTCCATCCGCATCACGTTCAGCACGGGGCCAAAGACTTCTTCTCGCGCGAGCGTCATGCCCGGCTGGATGCCGTCGATGATCGTCGCGCCGACGTAAAATCCGCCTGGCGCTTCCGGCACGCTCACACTGCGTCCATCGGCGACGATCTTCGCGCCTTCGCTTTCGCCGCTCGCGACGAGACTCAGCACGCGGTCACGATGCGGCGCGGTGATGACCGGCCCCATGTCCGGCTGCTCGGCGCGATCCGTCGGGCCGACGCGAATCGCCTTCGCCGCCGCCACCAGCGAAGGCAGCATCCGCTCCGCCGCCGCGCCGACGGCGAGCGCCGTCGAACCCGCCATGCAGCGTTCCCCCGCGCAGCCGAATGCCGCCTGCGATAAGCTCTCCACCGTTTTCGCGATGTCCGCGTCCGGCATCACCACGATGTAATTTTTCGCGCCGCCATTCGCCTGCACGCGCTTTCCGTTTCGGGTCCCTGTCTCATAAATGTAACGCGCGATCGGCGTTGATCCGACGAAGGAAATCGCGCGCACCTTCGGATGCGTGAGCAGCGCATCGACCGCGTCGCGCCCGCCGTGAACGAGGTTCAGCACGCCTTTCGGCAGGCCGGCTTTTTCGAGCAACTCGACGAGCAGCACCGCGGTAAGCGGCACCTTCTCGCTGGGCTTGAGGACGAAGGTATTCCCGCAGACCAGCGCGAGCGGAAACATCCAGAGCGGCACCATCGCGGGGAAGTTAAACGGCGTGATCCCGACGCACACGCCGAGCGGCTGGAGCATCGTCTCGCAGTCCACGCCGCGCGCGAGATTCTCCAGCGTGTCGCCCATGAGCAGCGTCGGCGCGCCGCACGCGTATTCGATATTCTCCAGCCCGCGAAACAAGCTCCCGCGAGCCTCCACGAGCGTCTTGCCATGCTCGCGTGAGACGGTCGCGCAGAGCCGGTCGAAGTTTTCCTCGATCAATTGCCGGTAGCGAAACATCACCCGCGCCCGCTCCACCACGGGCGTATCGCGCCACGCCGGAAACGCCTCCGCCGCCGCTTCGACCGCCGCATTCACCTCCGCACTTCCACCCGCGGGACACTCGGCGATGACCTCGCCCGTGGAGGGATTGAAGACCGGGGTGCCGCCGGCGACGGAACGCCATTCGCCGGCGATGAACTGGGGGCAGGGAATCGAGGACATGGCGAATGCTACTCCGGCGGCGCGATTCCGTCGGCTTCAAAAATCCGGCGGAGAAAAAAAAGGGCCGAGTCGATCTCTCGAAGCGCGCGAATCGCATCGACTTTCGCGCCGGGTTCCGGCACCACGTTCCCGCATCCGCAAGCGCGGTCCATTTCGCTCCGCGCAGCCGGCATTCCGTTCCGCCCGACGACTCCTCAAACACCATGAACACGACATTCCGCCGCTTCTTTTTTTGGCTTTCCGGCGCAGGCACCGAGACTCTCGAAAAATGTCCCGAGTGGGAGCAGCGCAAATACGTCGCGTTCGGCGCGACCGTGCTGGTGCCGTGCTCGTTCGCGTTCATCGCGTGCGCTTACGCGCTCTCGACGCTGACCAGCGAATGGCGCATCAGCTTCGGGGTCGCCGCAGTGTGGGCCTGCATCATCATGGCCATCGATCGCGCGCTGCTCGCCAGCTACCGCCCGTATCTCAGCGCCTTCCGGAAGCTCGGCCAGTTCTCGCTCCGGTTTGTCATCGCGTTTCTCATGGGCCTCACGATCTCGCATCCGCTCACGCTGCTGCTCTTCCGTGACACGATCCAGGGCGTGATTGAGCGCGACCGCCGAGTCGAGATCGAGTCGATGGAAGCCACGACCGCCGATCAAAAACTGCGCGTGCAGAACCAGATCGCCGCGGGTGAAAAGGCCGTCGCCGCTTTGCAGAAACAACTCGACGAAACCTTCTCCGGGAACATCCCGGACAACTGGGAGCTGAACTCGAAGCAGCCCGGCAAGACCACGGCCGAGGAGGACAAGGCGCAGGCGGATCTCAACGCGCAGATGGGGAAAGCCAAGGCGCCGGTCGAAGAGCGCCTCGCGAAGATCGACATGGAGCTGAAACCGCTGCTGGAGCAGTTCACCGCGCTCCAGGCGGACCTCGATTACTGGCAAAAGGAATACGAACGCGAAATCAACGGCCAGCGCAGCGGCTTCGTGGGCGTGGGCCCGCGGGCGCGCAGCGTGGAGACCGACCAGCTCGCGTGGCGTCGCGTCGAGGCCTCGCGTCTGAGCGGGATCATCGAGCAGTTCAGCTCGGAGAAGAATCGCCTTCGCAAAGACATCGCCGGAATCGAGAGCGGAATGCTGAGGGATTTCGACGCGCTGAAGATCGAGGGCGAGGAGCGGCAAAAGGAGGAGCGCATCCGCGTGGCCGCCCTGAAGAAGCAGATCCAGGAACAGCAAGCCGAGGCGCTCGTGACGCAGCTCCAGCAAACGCGCAACACGATCTCGACGCAGATCGAAACGAAGCTCGGTGAAGTCAACCGCCTGCACGGCGAAGTCGCCACGCTCGTCCAGACCACCGGCGAGCGCGTCGCGCAAATCCAGAACGTGAGCCGCCGCGACATTCTCACCCAGACGCTCGCGCTCCATCAGCTCTTTCGGCAGGGCGACGGCGCCGGCGAGTTCGCCCTCTGCGCCTACGCCGTGCTCACCGCGCTCTTCATGCTCGTCGATACGATCCCGCTCATCGTGAAGTTCTTCACCAAAGCCGGCCCCTACGACACACTGCTCGACCGCGACGAAATCCGCTTCGACACCGAACACCAGTTGTTCCGCGACAACTACGATCGCTACTCGGTCGAGCTCAACCGCGGCAGCCTCCTGAGCCTCACCCAAAACAAGCCGCTCGAACGCGCTCTCATCGAAGGCGTCGAACGGTCGCGCGTCGCGAAGCAATTCATCGAGTCCTTGATGGAAATGGAAAAGTCCTTCCAGGAGCGGATGCGCCTGGAACAGGAGGCACTCGCGCACGCGAGCGTCATCGAGCGCGAGTCGAAGAAGGCGATGCTCGAGAAAATGGCCTCGACCTTCTACACCGATCTGCACCACCGCATGTCGCAGTTTTTCGAGGACGGGAAGGCGACGGGCACCGCGTCGTAAGATTCGTCAAAAGCAGTGATCGGAGATTAACCGCGGATTACGCGGATTTGCGCGGATTACGCAGATTCAGCTTCCGGAAAATCGCGTAATCCGCGGTTAATCTCCGACTTCCTGTAAGCCTGCTTTGCTTAGGAAAGGCCCTTCACTTCCCAGCCGTTGCGATACGCGCGGCGCACGAAGGCGTTCGCCTCGGTGAGATTCTTGAACTTCATCGCCGCTGCGTCCCACTCGATCGTGGTTTTGGGGAAGCGCGACGCAATTCCTCCGAGCAGGATCGACTCCGTGAGCGGGCCCGCGTAGCCGAAGTGCGCGGAGGTGGCGCCCTCACCGCGCACCGCGTTGAGGAACTGGTGCCAGGGGTTCACGGCCTCGAGTTGCGGCATCGCGTGCGCGGCGAATTTTTCCTCGGGCAGCAGGATCGGCTTGCCGATGTGCGGGAGCACCATCACGCCGTCGGTGCCGAGGAAGATCGAGCCCTGGCCGGGCATCTTCACCGCGCCGAGCAGCGCCTGCACTTCCTGCCGCGGACGCTCGTCGCCGTCGTACCAGGTCACATTCACCGTCGAGCCGGCGCTGAATTTCGTGCCGGGGAAAACGTAGTGGACGACCGCGTTCTCGCCCCAGTTGTGCGCGCCCGGCGAAGGTCCCTCCGAGCGCACCGAGAGCGGCGCGGTGAGCGCGAGCGCCTTGAAGACGGGATCGTAAATGTGGCAGCCCATGTCGCCGAACGTGCCGGTGCCGAAGTCGAGCCGCTTGCGCCAGTTGCCGGGATGATAATAGCCGCCGCCGATGAAGGGCCGCGTCTCGCATACGCCAAGCCAGAGATCCCAGTTGAAGCCGCCGGGCACCGGGTCGGTCTTGTCCGGGCGCGGCTGCGGATCGCTCCACTTCTTACTGCTCCACGTGTGGACTTCGCGCACCTTCCCGATTGCGCCTTCCTGGATGAGCTGCACCGCGGACCGATACTCGACGCTCGAGTGGATCTGGATGCCCATCTGCGTGACGAGCTTCTTCTCGCGCGCAAACTCGGCGAGTTTTCTCGATTCATACACCTCGTGCGTGAGCGGCTTCTGGCCATAGACGTGCAGGCCAAGCTGCATCGCGCTCATGCCCATCGGCGCGTGCATGTGGTCGGGCGTGGAGACGTTGACCGAGTCGAGGTTCCTGTGCTCGCGGTCGAGCATCTCGCGCCAGTCCTCGTACACTTTCACGTCGGGGAAGGCTTCCTTGAGCTTGGCGATGCGCGACGCATCCAGCTCCGCGACGCAGACGAGTTTGAAATTCGGATGGTTCTTGAACCCATTGAGATCCGCCATGGCCATGCCCGCGCCGCCAAAGCTGGCGTGGCGCACCGCGCCGCTCGGCGGCGCCGCGAGCAGGCCGCGGGTGATGAAAGGCGCGGCGACGCCGGCGGCGGCGAGTTGCTTTAGGAAGGACCGGCGGGATTGGAGGGAGGGGTGGTTCATGGGGAGGAGGTCTCATGCTCACAATGCCGAGCCGCCGCGATCGTTAGATGCGGATGCCAGGGACGCGGGCGAACTGCTGGCGTCACTCCGGAGGGGTGATCCCTTGCGCCTCGAAGAGCTGCCTGAGGAAGAACAAATCCGGCCGATCCTTCTCGCGATGCGTGTGCCGCTTCATGCGCCACAGCAACTCTGGCGAGGCAAACGGAATCGGCACGCCCTGCACTTCCCGCACGACGACGCTCCGCGAGGCCTCTTCGTATTCGATCCCGCTCGCCGCACCCATGAGATCGACGAGCACTTCGTCCGCGACACGGCAGACGATGTATTTGGCAATGTCGCCAGCGTCGAGTTGCCGGACCGCCTGATCAGGCAGGGACTGAAGTGCCGCAAAGACTTTTGCCTCGTTCTCCAAAGAGGCATCGACGAGCAGATCGATGTCGCCCGTATGGCGCCCATAACCTGCCGCGCGAATGGCAAAGCCACCACACACTACATAACGCGCG
The DNA here is from genome assembly GCA_031411395.1 of Chthoniobacteraceae bacterium. Classification (GTDB taxonomy): domain Bacteria; phylum Verrucomicrobiota; class Verrucomicrobiia; order Chthoniobacterales; family Chthoniobacteraceae; genus Chthoniobacter. The sequence continues at coordinate 1,997 of JANOAZ010000312.1, read as the reverse complement.
CCGTGGGCATTGAGTTCCCGGCACAGCGCCGCCACATCACTGACGGTCGGATCCCGCGAGACTAGCTCGTCCTCGTCCGGGTCAGGTGTTTCATCAGCCATTCATCTGCCTCTTCGTGGGAATGAAACCGATATACCCCGGGCCGGGTCCCGCGCAGCGTGGGGAAAACGCGGCTCCATTCTTCGGCATCGGCAATCGTGTTTGGGGAAGCTTTCAAAGGATCGGGCGCACCGCGGCTCCCCACCATCTTGCCAATTTTTTCGTCGAGGTTGATCACAGGCTTCATCGATGGGATGAGCCTACCGAGGCCCGCGGAAAACTCAACCGGCTTGGAAGCCGGCGGATCGCGCGGCTTCTCAGTCGCAGGCAACCCGGCATATCGTTGCGGCTCATCCTTCCCATGAAACAACACTCGAATGCGATCAACGGTGGCCGGTCTGGCGGATGGAGAAGCAACGCCATGCACATCAACCTGGCGACGGGACCGAGGAGAAACCGCGAATGACGCGGACAACGCTGAACACGCGGAGGTATTTTTCTGCCATCCGTGTCCGCAACGTCCTCAGTGTCCGTCGCGGTTTCTTCACGCGAAATTCGTCCGACCGCTGGTGCAGATGAAAATGCGCGCCCTTGTTCTCACGCTTCTTGTCACGGTTTGCTTCGCGCATGCAGACGAGGTCGATGCGACTTCGCTGCGCGGGAAGGTGATGGCGGGATACCAGGGCTGGTTCCGGTGTCCGGGAGACGCTGCAAATATGGGCTGGGTCCACTGGAGCCGTGATGGAAAGCGGATCGTGCCGGAGACGCTGACCTTCGAGATGTGGCCGGAGATGAGCGAATACACGGAGCGTTTTCCGGCGCCCGGCTTCACCCATCCCGATGGAAAGCAGGCCGAGCTTTTCAGCTCGGATAGCGCGGGCACGGTGCTCCGGCATTTCCAATGGATGCGCGACTACGGGATCGACGGCGCGTGGCTCCAGCATTTCGTGGTCGATCTGCCGGGCGGTCCGGCGCAGAGCCGCTACGAATCGCGCCGCCGCGTGCTCGACCATGTGCGCGCCGCCGCAGGGCAGACCGGCCGGGTGTGGGCGATCACTTTCGACATGACCGGGATGAGGCCGGACCGCATTCACGAGGTGCTCACGGCGGAGTGGAAGCGGCTCGTCGATGCGGGCGTGACCAGCGACGCGCGCTATCTTCGCGACGGCGGCGTGCCCGTCGTGGAGGTCTTTGGTTTCTACGCGAGCACGCTCACCTCAGAGGCGGCGAACGGGCTCATCGATTTCTTCAAGGCGCCGGGACCCTGCCGCGCTTACCTCGTCGGCGGCGGCGACTGGAACTGGCGACGCAATCCCGATCCCGCATGGCAGAAGATTTACCGCCGCTTCGATGCCTGCTCGCCCTGGAATATCGGCAACCTCTCGCCGACCGTCGATGGCACCCAGCGCGCCACGACGAACTACTGGGCCGAGGACAAGGCGGAGTGTGAAAGGAACGGGACGCTGTGGCTGCCGGTGGTTTATCCGGGATTCAGTTGGGACAATCTCAAGCGCGCCCCGGCCGGCAGCACGAACGTGGCGCGCCGTGGCGGGAAATTTCTATGGGAGCAATTTCACGCGCTGTCAAAGCTCGGCGCGGATTCGGTCTTCGTGGCGATGTTCGATGAAGTGGATGAAGCGACCGCCATTTTCAAGGTCACCAGCACGCCGCCGACGCAGGCCCATTTCCTCGGCTACGAGGGGCTGCCGGCGGACTGGTATCTGCGGCTGGTCGGGGAAGGCGCGAAGATGCTGCGCGGGAAAATCCCGGTCAGCGCCGACATCCCGATTCGGCCGTAGCGCGCCGGCGCATTTTTGCTTGGCCGCGCTGCAAATCGCCCGCCATGCTCCGCGGCTCTATGACCGACTCCTCCCAGCCTTGGTGGAAGCTGCTCACGCCTTACCACTGGTTCGTTTTCTCCATGGCCTCGCTCGCGTGGCTCTTCGATTGTCTCGATC
>JANOAZ010000311.1:0-8485 GCA_031411395.1 Chthoniobacteraceae bacterium | reverse complement strand
TGGCGCGCGGCGCGACGCCAGCCGCGACCACGAAAAAAAACTCCGTTTGGGAGCCCCAAAGCGCGCGAAAATCTGTTACGGCCGCGGGACGCGGGGCGTGAGCGGACGCGCACACGGGGCAACGGAGTTGCGCAGACACGTGCGTTCCCAAACGGAGTTTGGGAACGAGGCAGGGGAGGCACGGGAGATTGCGTTTATTCCAAGTCGCAGTCTCATCAGTAACAGACGGCATGGCGCGCGGAGCGACGCCAGCCAGCGAACGGAATTTTCCAACGGGCTGTCAGGGTGCGGCTTGCCGGAGTTCGGCGGGGCGGGTAGCGTCGCCGCTCATGTTTGCAGACAAGCACCTCCTGCCTGAACAACTGGCCAGCGTCGCGTCGGCGTTTCACGCGGGACGGCGACTGGTCTTCACCAATGGTTGCTTCGACCTGCTCCACGTCGGCCATGTGCGCTATCTGCAGGCCGCGCGCGCGCTCGGCGATGCGCTGCTGGTGGCGGTGAATGGCGACGCGAGCGTGCGTGCCTTGAAGGGGCCGTCGCGGCCGATCAATTCGCAGGGGGACCGAGCGGAGGTGCTCGCGGCGCTGGCGTGCGTGGATTTCGTCACCATTTTCCACACCGAGCGAGTGACCGATCTCGTGCGCGTCATTCGGCCGCAAGTCTATGCGAAGGGCGGCGACTACACGCTCGATTCGCTGAATCCCGAGGAGCGCGGGGCGCTGGAGGAAGTGGGCGCGGAGATCCGATTGCTGCCGCTCGTGCCGGGGAAGTCCACGACGGCGATTCTGGAGAAGAGTCAGCAGTGAGCAGTGGTCAGTAGTCAGACCGAGCCCATGCCTTCTCCACTCCGCCTCGGCATCCTCGGCTCGGGCAAAGGCTCGAACTTCCGCGCGATCGCCGATGCGATTGCGGCGGGGAAACTCGATGCGGAGGTGTGCATCGTCATCGCCGATGTGGAGACGGCGGGCATCCTCGCGCTGGCGCGGGAGCGTGGCCTGCGCGCGGAGTTCGTTGAACCGGGACCGTTCAGAACAAAGCTGGCGCCGGCCTCCGAGGAACGGGTGGTTGAGTTATTGCGCGGGGCCGGGGTGGAACTCGTGGTGCTGGCCGGTTACATGCGCATGATCAAGGCGCCGCTGCTGGATGCGTTTCCGCGTCGCATGATCAATATCCACCCCTCGTTGCTGCCTGCTTTCCCGGGGCTCGAGGCGTGGACCCAGGCGCTGGCCTCCGGCGTGGCCGAGACTGGCTGCACGGTCCACTACGTCGATGCCGGCATGGATACCGGCGAGATCATCGCGCAGCGCACGGTGCCGGTGCTGCCTGGAGACACGTCCGCCACGCTCCACGCGCGCATTCAGGAGCAGGAGCATGCGCTTTATCCCGCGGTCATCGCGGAGCTGGCCGCAAAGGCGCGCGGAGAGTTGCCCGGTTGAGGAGCCGTTGTGCTTCTCGTGTGGGCGATCCCCGATGGCGTTTTTTACCTAGGGAATGAACGGAGTTGGTGTTGAGTACTGCGATCTCCATGACCTCCCTTCACCGCAATTGCGCCGGTATTTCCCGGCGCGACTTTCTCCAGATCGGCCTCGGTGGTACCCTCGGGCTCGGCCTCACCGATCTGCTGCGGCTGCGCGCTTCGGCCAGTCCGGCGGCATCGCCGTTGGGAAAGAAGAACATCAATTGCATCATGATCTGGATGGATGGCGGGCCGTCGCACTACGAGACCTTCGACCCAAAGCCGGACGCACCGGCGGAGATCCGCGGGACGTTCAAGACCATCCCGACTTGCGTGCCGGGCGTCCATTTCAGCGAGCCGGTGCCGGAGCTGGCGAAGACGTTCGACAAGTTCACGGTCATCCGCTCGATCTGCCACAAGGACCCGAACCACGGCGGCGGCAATCACTACATGATGACTGGCGCGCCCACGCCGGTGCCGGTGGGCTGCGGAGCGTTCGTGACGTTTCATCCATCGTTTGGGTCGATGGTCTCCTACGACCGTGGTGTGCGCAGCGGGCTGCCCGCCTACATGGCGATGCCGGGCAACACGCGCTCGGGCGGGCCGAATTTTCTCGGCGGGCAGCATGCGCCGTTTGTCATCGGCGGGGATCCGAATGCGAACGGTTTCCAGGTGCGCGACGTGGTGGTGTCCGCGGAGATTTCCGAGAGCCACGCCACCACGCGCCGGGCGCTGCGCGCGTCGCTCGACCAGATGCAACGTTTCAACGACAAGCTCGTGGAAGATCCGGCGGTGGTCTTCGACCAGTTCTATCAGCAGGGCTTCGATCTCGTCTCGTCGTCGAAGGCGCAGGCGGCGTTCGATATCAGCCGCGAGGACGCCGCAGTGCGCGATCGTTACGGCCGCAACGATGTCGGCCAGCGGATGCTGCTCGCGCGGCGTCTGGTGGAGGTCGGCGTGTCGTGGGTGACGGTGAATTACGGCGGCTGGGACGACCATCGAAAGCTCTTCGAGACCTACAAAGGCAAGCGGCTGCAAACGTTCGACCAGGCGCTCTCCGCGCTGCTCACCGATTTGCACGAGCGGGGGCTGATGGAAAACACGCTCGTCGTCGCGCTCGGCGAATTTGGCCGCACCCCGAAGATCAACAAGGATGCGGGGCGCGATCATTGGCCGCACGCGATGTCGGTGCTGATGGCTGGCGCGGGCATTCCCGGCGGGCAGATCGTGGGGGCGACGGATGTGAAGGGATACCACGCTTCGGAGAATGTCTATCGGCCCGAGGATTTTGCAGCGTCGCTGTACACGAAGATGGGCATCGACCCGCACCAGGCGCTCCACACGAACACGGGCCGGCCCGTCGCGCTCGTGAACGAAGGAAGGCTGATCAAGGAGCTGTTCGTTTAGCGCGTTTCGCGGAAGTCGAAATTTCTGCACCCACGCCGGAGGTGTGGCGGAGACTGCGGGTGGTGTAGCGCATCACCGAACGCGCCAGACACTTTCCAAATTCGATGATCCTTTTCCTCGTGGGATCTCGCATGAGTGGGGACCATCGTCGAATGCCTGCCACCCACCGCCGCAACGCAGTTGCGCCTAGCAAGGGCGTTCCCAGCCTCCGAACTTTGGGAACGGGGAGAAAAACGATACGCCTCGCGCGCGGGCACGCGGGTTGTGGACTGGTGCGCGCCTCGTGCGGGTGAAAAATGCGCGCGCTTACTCGACAGGCTTTTCGTTTCTGGCACGCTGCGCGGCGAAATCTCAGCCTGAGATGAAAAAGAAAACTGCCCCACCCAAGAAGCACGTTCGTGTGAAGCCCAAAGCTCGCGCCGTGAAGAGGCGCGCACCCGAACCAGCGCCGAGACGCGCCGCGATTGATGACTCATGCATCGTCCGGGAAGACCCGCAGGAATACGGGCCACCACTTTGCCGTGTAGAACCCATCGCGTTCAGCACGCTCGACCTTTTCTGCGGCGCCGGCGGTATTACCGAAGGCTTCCGACGCGCGGGGTTTTCGTGCCTCTATGCGAACGACATCAATCATTGGGCGGTGGAGACGTTCCGTGCGAACCACCCAAATACGACGGCGGACAACCGCCCGATAGAGCAAGTGGACGCGGCTGCGCTGCGTCGCTCGCTCAACCTTCAAGCGGGGCAGCTCGATGTGTTGGTGGGTGGCCCGCCGTGCCAAGGCTTCTCAATCAACGCGCCAGAGCGCTTTCTTCACGACCCGCGCAACAGCCTTTTTAAATATTACGTTCGTTTCCTCGACGACTTTCAGCCCAAGACTCTTCCGATCGAGCATGTGCCGGGGATGCTCTCGCTTTTAGCCGCATGATTCAGTTCCAATTCTTTCCAAGATCAGTGGGTCTTACCGAGCCGATTGCAACGGTGGTTGAATGCTTTCGCAGAGCGACTCAGGAAATCTCCTCGCCTGAACATAATCTTTCCAGCGACGGTGTGCTCCGCGTGCTTCGCCCATATCTTGAAACAGCGGGCTATCGCGTGGAGGCGGGAAAAAACCGCGACCAGAAAATCAAGGTGCCTGTGTTGTTTGGGCTGAACAACAGCATTGATAAGTTCTTCGACGCCGACGCCATCAGCGCAGACGGCAAGGTGGTTGTGGAAATCGAAGCCGGTCGTGCTTTGGACAACTACCAGTTCTTAAAGGACATCTTCCAAGCCAGCCTAATGTGTGGTGTCGAGTATCTCGTCATTGCTGTGCGCAACCACTATCGCGGCACTCATACTTTCGAGCGCATCGCTGTGTTTATCGAAACACTTTATGTTGCCAACCGCATCCGGCTTCCGCTCCACGGCATCCTACTCATCGGCTATTAGGCCGCATTGCCATGAAACTCCGCATCACCGTTTGGACATTGTCGTGGGACACAGATTCGGGCACCGATTGCCTCGTGTTCGGTTCGGAGGAAGAATGGTTCACCTACTTCCATGATGTTGTTGAATCGAAGATTCGGAATCTTCAAACCCCAAAAGCCGACGCAATCCGCGAAGCACTCGCAGACAAAGATTTAGGTTTGGCCTATACGCTTTGGCAGGACAGCTACAAATCCGAATTGGACACCTACAACTGGGGTGAACAAGAGGTTGCGGTCGAGGTCTCAGAAATCCCGTCGCTTTCGTTGACTTAGCAGCAAGCGGAAGTCTGAAGGCACAAGGCGAAACAGCATCCGCCTTTCGGAAGAAGTCGGAATGCCCGTTTGTCGGCGGGACGTGCATCAAGAAATTCAAGAGCGGACTGGTCTCGGGCGCTTGCGCGCTCAAGCCCGTCACGAGCGGGCCAGTCATCTGCTGCCCGAACCGAATGTATGCCGAGGACTACCGGGTTCTTCTCGATGTGGCCACCGATGCGTTCGGCGCTGGTATGCGGCTCTGCCGCACGCTCGCGGACGTGAAAGCCGATGGCAAAGACGTGATGGTTTTCGGCAAGCGATGGGGCAAAGAACTTCGCCTGCCAAATCGCGGAGACGGCGGCGGTTACTTTGTGGATTGGGTTCTCGCGCTACTCGACAGCCAACGGATGCTCGCCGGATTCGTTGCGGTTGAGCTCCAAACGATGGACACAACGGGCAGCTACGAGGCTGAGGTGCGCGCTCATCTCAGCGGCGAGCCTTGGGACAGGGGGAGCAAGGCTGGCATCAACTGGGAGAATGTCTCCAAGCGCATCCTGCCGCAGATCATCTTCAAAGGCCATGTGCTCCGCAACGAACCGCTCTGCACAAAGGGAATTTATTTCATCTGCCCCGCTCCGGTGTATGAGCGCATCATAACGCGGCTTGGGGGCGACCTGCGAAAGTATCATCCGCAATCCGGCGCGCTCACGTTCCGGTGGTATGACCTTGGACCGGTAGCCAAGCGCGCCGAACGCCGGGGTTTAGCCTTCGGCGGACAGACCACGACAACCGTTGACCAAGTCGCGCTCGCATTCACGTCGCCGAAAAATCTTCCCGACCCCGGCGTCTATGAGGCGGCGATTCGCGCGGAACTGGAGCCGAAGAAAGAACGAAAGTAATCGCCACCTGCGGCAGGCGCGCATGGCGGACATTTTCACCAACGCGAAACGCAGCGAAGTCATGTCGCTCATCCGCTCGCGCGGAAACCGCGCGACGGAACTCCGCTTTATCGCTTTGATGCGTGAGCACCACATCACGGGCTGGCGGCGCGGAGCGCCGCTGCCGGGCAAGCCGGATTTCGTTTTCCGAGCGGAGAAAGTCGCGGTGTTTGTGGACGGTTGCTTTTGGCACGGCTGCCCGCGCCACGGGCGGGTGCCTTCGTCGCGCCGCGCGTATTGGCAACCGAAGCTCGCCCGGAATGCGCAGCGCGACCGCGCGGTTTCCCGCGCCCTTCGTGCTGCGGGCTGGACCGTGCTGCGCGTGTGGGAGTGTGCGTTGACTCGAGCGCGAAGCGCACAGACCGCCGCGCGCATCGCGCGGTCACTCGCCCGGGTGAAGCCGAACTCGTGAAACTCCGCTACTTCGCCGGCCTCTCGATCGAGGAAGCCGCCGAAGTCCTCGGCATCTCCGCGCCGACCACGAAGCGCGACTGGACTAACGCCCGCGCTTGGCTTTTTCGGGAGATTCACGCGGCGCGGTGAAATCGGGAGGACTCCGTTTCCGCCCATGACGGGAACGGTTCGGAGGTATTGGTAGATGAATGTTGCCCCCCATCCGTTTGAAACTCCCGTTGCTAATTCTCGCAGCGCTGCCGCTCGCTGCCGCGGAGCCGACGCTGACCCACCTTTATCCCGTGTCCGGTCAGCAGGGGACGACGGTGGCGGTGACGGTGTCGGGAAAGTTCGAGCCGTGGCCGCCGCAGGTGTGGGTGGATGGGCCGGGCATCGAGTTCAAGGCGGGGAAGACGAAGGGGAAATTCGACGTGGAGATCGCGAAGGACGCGGCGCCGGGTCCGCATTTGGTGCGGCTCTTCAATGAGCAGGGAGCATCAGCGCCGCGGTTCTTTCTCGTCTCGAGCGAACCCGAGTTGCTCGACGCCGAGCCCAACGATCTCTTTTCCGCGCCGCAGAAAATCGCGCACCTGCCCGCGACGATCGGTGGCCGGCTCGACAAGGCGGGTGATGTCGATTCCTTCGCCGTGAATCTCAAGGGCGGCCAGCCGCTCACCGCGCAGGTCGAAGCCTATGTCCTTGGTTCCACATTCGACGGCTTGCTGCACATCGTGGATTCGAACGGCACCCGGCTGGCTTTCAATCACGATGGGCGCACGCTCGATCCGCGCCAGGAGTGGAAGGCGCCGCACGATGGCACCTTCATCGTGCAACTCATGGGCTTCGTTTATCCCGCCACGGCGGATGTGAGAATGACGGGCGGCGACGGCTGCGTGTACCGGCTGCACCTCAGCACGGGCGCTGCCCCGCGCACGGCATTCACTTTGCCCGCAGGGCAGGGGAACGAGATCACGGAGCAGGAGCCGAATGATGTGCTGGCCAGCGCGCAGGCTGTGGAGATTCCCAGCCGCATCGCCGGATCGATTCAAAAAGCCGGAGACGAAGACCGGTTCATCTTCACCGCCGTCAAGCAGCGCGCCTACACCTTGAAGCTCATCGCCGCGCGGGCCGGTTCGCCGCTCGATGGCTGGCTGAAGATTGAAAGCAAGGACGGCAAGGAACTCGCCCGCAATGACGACGCGGGGGGATCGCGCGACCCTCAGCTCGACTGGACGGCTCCGGGCGACGGCGTCTTCACCGTGGCGATCGGCGACCTCACCCATCACGGCGGCGACGCATTCGCCTACCGCCTCCTCATCCACGAAGCCGAGCCTTCCGTGAGCGCGACCGTGGCGACCCACTCCATCACCGTGTCGCCCGGGAAATCGGGTGAGGCGAAGGTCACGGTGAAACGCACGAATGGTTTCAAGGCGAAGCTCCAGCTTGCGGCGAAGAACCTTCCGGAGGGTGTCTCCGCGCCTCTCGTGGACGTGCCGGAGAAAGGCGGTGAGGTGACCTTTAAAGTGGCCGCCGAAGCCGAGGCGAAGCCGGCCAGCCAGCCGCTGCAACTTATCCTGCGCGAGACGGAATCCAGCACGGAATATCCGGTTCGTTTCATGATGATCACGACCTCGGAAAACAACGGCGTGCCCGCGGGGTACACCGAACTCGTGATCGACTCGACCGACCAATTGTGGCTTGCCGTTCCAGCCTCGCCAGCGAAGCCTGAAACGCCGAAATAAGAGACTTCCGGCTTACCCTCCCGCGGCGCCTTCACCGCCGGGTTCGGTCATGGCGAACGGGTCGAGCGCCTTGGTGAGGTCCGCCTCCGGAAGAATGTTTTTTTCCCGACAAATCTCCCGCACGGTCCTGCCCGTTTTTGCGCTCTCCTTCGCAATCTCCGCCGCGCGGTCGTAGCCGATGATCGGCGCGAGAGAAGTGACCATCGCCATCGAGTATTCGACGAGTTCGTTGCAGCGCGGGATGTTCGCCGTGATCCCGACGACGCACTTTTCGCGGAAGACGTTGACGACATTCGCGAGCAATCGGCAGGACTCGAGGAGCGCGTCGGCGAGCACGGGCATCATCACGTTGAGTTCAAAATTTCCGTTGGCCGCGGCCCAGGTCACGGTTGCGTCATTACCGATCACGCGGGCGCAGACCTGCATCACGCTCTCGCACATCACGGGGTTTACTTTGCCGGGCATGATCGAGCTGCCGGGCTGCGTCTCGGGGAGCAGGATTTCGCCGATCCCGCACCGCGGGCCGCTGCCCAGCCAGCGGATGTCGTTGGCGATCTTGAAGAGCGAGACGGCGATGGTCTTGAGCTGGCCGCTGGCTTGTACGAGGCCGTCCTTGGCGGCCTGCGCCTCGAAGTGATTGCGCGCCTCGCGCCAATTGATGCCGGTCTGATTGGCCAGATGCCGCGCGACGATGCCGGCGAAGTCGGGATGGCAGTTCAAGCCGGTGCCCACGGCCGTCCCGCCGATCGGCAACTCCTCGATGGCCGCGATCGCATTCCCCGCGCGCAGGCAGGAATATTCGAGCTGCCTGGCGTAGCCGCCGAA
>JANOAZ010000310.1:0-7696 GCA_031411395.1 Chthoniobacteraceae bacterium | reverse complement strand
AGCGCGTTGTCTTCGATGAAGGCGCGGCGGGGTTCGACGATGTCGCCCATGAGGATGGTGAACATGCGGTCGGCTTCGACGGCGTTGTCTTCGTTCAAGTCCACCTTGAGCATCTTGCGTTTGTCGGGGTTCATCGTGGTCTCGTAGAGCTGCTTCGGGTTCATTTCGCCGAGACCCTTGAAGCGCTGGATGGAGAGGCCGCGTTTGCCGATTTCGAGGACGTTCTTGAGGATCTCCGGGATGGCGAAGAGCGGATGCGTGACGGCCTTGTCGCCTTCGCCTTCGATGAGTTCGAAAATGGGCGCGTCGCTATTCGCGTAGTGCTCGATCTTCAGGCCCTTCTTCGCGAGTTCGTCGATGAGCTTTTGGACGGTGGTCGATTCGTGGAGTTCGATGAGCTTCGCACGTCGGCGGGTGGCCGGATCGACCTTCTCCTTTTTGGCCGGCACTTTTTCCACCGGTGCTTCACCTTCGACGGGCTCGGGAGCGGGATCGTCGTAGAGATTGAGGTCGCGGTTTTCCTCGTGAAAGGCGCGCACTTCGGCTTCGCCGGGGAAGTAAGTGGCCCACTCGGTGTTACCTTCGCGCACCTTGACCATGTAGCCGGGGAGGCGGCCATGCTTCGGGTCGCGCTCGTGCAGGTATTCCTCGAAGTCGCCACCGTGGCGCCGAATGGAGTCGTTGAATTTCGCCAGGCGCTCGAGCAGTTCGAGCATGTCTTTGAGCTGAGTGGCGGTGAAAACCTTGCCGTCGGCGAGGTTCTTCAGCTTCACCTCTTCGGCGCCGAGGCCGATGAGGATCTTATTAAGTTGCGCGTCGTCATCGACATACTCTTCACGCTTCTTGCGCTTGATGAGATAGAGCGGCGGACAGGCGATGTAGATCTTGCCTTGCTTCACCAGCTCCGGCATCTGGCGGTAGAAGAAAGTGAGCAGCAACGTGCGGATGTGCGAGCCGTCCACGTCGGCGTCGGTCATGATGATGATCCGGCCGTAGCGCAGCTTCTCGATGTTGAAGGTGCCTTCCTGTTCCTTGTCGCCCTTTTCGCCGCTGGCCGTGCCGATGCCCGTGCCGATCGCGGTGATGAGCGTTTGGACCTCGGTGTTTTGCAGCACCTTGTCTAGGCGCGCTTTCTCCACGTTGATGATCTTGCCCTTGATCGGAAGAATCGCCTGAAAACGCCGGTCGCGTCCCTGCTTCGCCGACCCGCCTGCGGAATCGCCCTCGACCACGTAGAGCTCCGTCAGCGCCGGATCACGCTCCGAGCAGTCCGCGAGCTTGCCGGGCAAGCCGCCGCCGGTGAGCGCGCCTTTGCGCACGGTTTCGCGGGCTTTGCGCGCGGCCTCTCGGGCGCGGGCGGCCATGAGGCACTTCTCGATGATCCGTTTCCCGACGTTCGGATTCTGGTCGAAATGCAGCATCAGCCCCTCGTAGCTCACCGAGCCGACGATGCTCTCCACCTCGGGCGAGATGAGCTTCACCTTCGTCTGGCTCTCGAATTTCGGGTCGGGATGTTTCACGCTGACCACCGCGGCGAGGCCCTCGAGCACATCGTTGCCGGTGATCGCCGGCTCCTTGTCTTTAATCAGGTTGTTGTTCTTCGCGTACTGATTGATCGCCCGAGTCAGCGAGCCGCGGAAGCCGCTGCTGTGCGCCCCGCCGTCCGGGTTGGGCACCGCGTTGGTGTAGCAAAGGAGCTGCTCGTTATAAGTATCCGTGTAGTGCAGCCCGATCTCGACAATGATCTTCTCCCGCGCGCCTTTGATCATGATCGGCTTGGGATGCACGACGGACTTGTTCTCCACCAGCCGGCCCACGAATTCCTCAATGCCGCGGGGATGCACGATCTGCACCGGCTTGGCGCCCTCCTGCCGTTCGTCGAGAAAGGTGAAGCTCAGCGGCGCGTTGATGTAAGCGAGGTCGTTGAGCCGCGCGATGATTCGCTCGGGTTTGTATTCTGTCGTCTCCTGAAAAATCTCCGCGTCCGGCTTGAAGGTGATGAGCGTGCCGGTGTGTTTCTTGTTCTTCACCTCGGCGATGACGTGCAGCTTTGTCTTCGTCACGCCCCGCTCGAACGACATCGTGTGCACCTTCCCGTCGCGAGTCACCTCGACCTTGAACCACTCCGACACCGCATTGACGCACTTAGCGCCGACGCCGTGCGTGCCGCCGGAGTATTCGAAATGGCCCTGACCGTATTTGCCGCCGGAGTGCAGCCGCGTCAGCACGAGTTCCACACCCGGCATGTTCTCCTCTTTGTTGATGTCCACCGGGATGCCGCGCCCGTTGTCACGGATGGAAATGGAGCCATCGCTGTGAATGGCGACATCGATATGCGTGCAGTGTCCGGCGAGAAATTCATCCACCGAATTATCCAGCACCTCGCTGACGCAATGATGGAGCGCCCGTTCATCCGTGCCGCCGATATACATGCCCGGCTTTTTACGCACCGCTTCGAGCCCTTTGAGGGAACTCAAATCATCGGCGTCGTAGGTGCTTTTTTTGGAAGCGGTTTCGGATTGGGGAGCAGCAGAATCGGCCATAGAAAAAGGGGGCGAAAAATTAAGCCGCCAGTCTAGGGGGACGGGTAGCACCTCACAAGGGCTTTTTTCCGCCGTTTTAGACCGGTTTGCGCAACGCCTTGGGGGTGAAAAAGTTTGCCACCACAATATCTCGTGGGCGGACGCCGGATTTCGGCGGTTCGAAGCTCGGGGATTTTTCTTCGGAAATTGACGGGCCACTTGCACAATCACCCATCTGCTTTCATGGAGGAATCAGAGTAAGAAAAAAATGACCGCGTATTACGCGGATTTACGCGGATTCGTTCCGTCCGGTAATCCACGTAAATCCGCGAAATCTGCGGTTCGTGCTTTTCCGGAGGGCTTTCGCTCCAGGCACGCGGAGATGAGCTTGGACGCGTGCGGCGGACTCCCTAGCGTTCGCGCATCGATGTCTCGCGCCCGCCTCGTTTTATCCGTTCTCGGTCTCTGCCTCCTCGCCGTCGGTTTGCGGGCCTGGAACATCCGCGATGTGTTCGTCGAACGGAGCATTTATTTTGTAGAAGCCGATTGCTACTCGCGGATGACGCGCGCCCGGATCGTCGCCGACGGCAGCGCACTCGTCATCCGTCGCCACGACTTCGAGTCCTGGCCGCAAGGGACGAGTCCTCACACCACGGCGCCCATGGATTGGGCGATCGTGGCGGCGAAGCGGGGGTTCGATCTGGGCTTCTGGTTGTTCGATCGCAGCGGGAGCAGCGTGCTGCGTGGACAGACCCTCGATCTCGGCGGGGCGGTGATCTCGCCGTTGCTCGGGATGTTCACTTGTGGATTCATCGCGTTGTGGGCGGCACGATTGAAGATGCGGGGTGCAATGGCCGCCGCGTTCGTCTTCGCCATCTCTCCGATCCTCGTTCACGGGACATTGCTTGGGCGACCGGACCACCAGTCGCTCTTGATCGCGGGGCTTGCCGTGGCGATCGCTGCGGAATTGTCCCTGGCTCGCGGCCCGACGAGAAACACCGGAATATTCGCCGGCGCGGCCTGGGCCTTCTCGATGTGGGTCTCGCTCTACGAACCCTCGATCTTGCTCGCGGTCGTCGCAGTTTTTTGGCTCAGGTGCGATTGGCGCCGTTTCTCCGCGCGCGAGATGCGACCGGGCTGGATCGCCTTCGGGTTCATTTTGCTCGGCGCCTTTCTGGTCGATGGCTGGCGCATCTCATGGCCGAATCCGGCGTTGCGCTCGGCATTTGCGAATTGGAAAAGCACGATCGGCGAACTCGCGCACCTCGATCCACGCACGCCTCTGCTTTACCGCTGGCTCGGCGCGGGGATTCTGCTCGCTCCCCTCGCGCTTGCTGCCACCGCGATGCTCGCGCGGCGGAAAGCGGAACCCGCAACCGCGCCGCTGCTCGCGCTGGTTTTGCTCGTCGCCACCTTCGCCCTCACCCTCTGGCAACTTCGCTGGGGCTACTTCCTCGCGCTGACCTTCGCGCTCTCGCTGCCGTGGCAGTTCGCCGCAGTGCGCCGCGCCTGGATCGCGTGGCCCGTCTTCCTCCTCGCGCTCTGGCCGCTCGCCCAGGATTGGGATGAAAAGCTTTTCCCCGACAACCATCCCGAACTCGATCTGGAAACCAAACGCAGTCTCCTGCGGGTGGAAGCCGCCCGCCTTCGGGAAGTCGCCGGCCTCATGCGCTCGGATGATCGGCGTCCCTTCCTCGCGCCGTGGTGGCTCTCGCCGGCGCTGGCCTACTGGAGCGGCCAGCCCGGCGTGGCGGGCAGCTCGCACCAGAGCCTGCCGGGCATCGTTGCGAGTGCCAGATTTTTCACCGCGCCGGATCCTGCCGAGGCAGAGCGGCTCGCGCGCGAACTGGGCGTGAAATGGATTGTCACCGACGACCCCGACCGGCTCGTTTCCACTTCCCGCGCGCTCCTTGGCCAGACCGGGGAATCGGCCGCGCCCTACATTGTGCATCTGCATTCCGTCGCCGAGCCGCGGGAACGCGTCACCGCTGACGATCTTCGCGCCGCGTCGCCCGAGGCGCGCGCCGCACTCACCGAATTGACCGACCGCGCCGAGGCCGCGCAACTCGGCAGCGCCGCTTTTTCGTGCGTTTCGAGCAATCAATTTTACAAGCTCTTCTCCGTGAAAGACGCACCACCAGCACCATGAGCGAACCGGACTTCGATTTCATCGTCATCGGCGGAGGCAGCGCGGGTTACTCCGGCGCCGTGCAGGCCGCGAGCCTGGGATTGAAAGTCGCGGTCATCGAAGGCGGACGCGAGGTCGGTGGCTTGTGCATTCTCCGCGGCTGCATGCCGAGCAAGACGCTGCTGGAAAGCGGCCATCGCGCCGAGGCGATCCGCGGGGCAGGGGAGTTCGGGCTCCGCGCGGAATACTTCGGCGCCGACGGTGCGGCCATCCGCGCCCGCAAGCGGCGGTTGATCGGGGAGTTTGCGGATTACCGCCGCCAGCAGCTCGAGAGAGGGAAATTCGAGTTCATTCGCGGGGAGGCGGCGTTCGCCGATCCGCATTCGGTGGAGGTGCGCCTCCTCGATGGCGGACTGCGCCGGCTCAGCGCGCGCGCCTTCCTCATCGCCACCGGCTCGCGCGTAAAGTGTCACGACATTCCGGGCCTGCGCGAGACTGGGTTCTGGACCAGCGATGACCTGCTCGACGCGGAGCACATCCCCGCGTCGATTATCGTCCTCGGCGGCGGGGCCATCGGACTCGAAGCAGCGAGCTACTACGCCGGCCTCGGATCGCGGGTCACCGTGATTCAGCGCGGCGAGCAGGTCTTGAAGGAAACCGACCCCGATGTCGCCGACGCGGTGACTGCGGCACTCGAGCATCGCGGCATCACCATCCTGCGCGGCACCCGGCTCCTGCGCGCGGAGCGAGACGGCGAAGGCAAACGCGTTCACTTTCACCACGCAGGAGCGGAGCGGTTTGAGGAAGGAGAGGAAATCATCTGCGCCCTCGGCCGCGAGCCAGCGGTGCAAAGTCTCGAACTTCCTCGCGCCGGCATCGCCGTGCAGGGCGGCGCGATCGTCACCGACGCGCACCAGCGCTGCGGGGCCGCGCCCATCTTCGCCGCGGGCGATGTCTGCGGACCCTTCGAGGTCGTGCACATTGCCATCCAGCAGGCGGAACTCGCCGCCCGCAATACCGCGCGCATCCTCCAGCGCCTCGATGGCCCGCTCGAAGCGACCGACTACCGCCTCGCGCTCTTCGCCGTCTTCACCCATCCGCAAGTCGCCAGCGTCGGACTCACCGAGCGCGACGCGCGCCTCCACCACGAAGTCATCACCGCGAAGTATTCCTTCGCCGATCACGGAAAATCCATGGTCCGCGGTGAAACCGAGGGCTTCGTGAAACTCATCGCCGAACGCGGCACCACGCGCCTGCTCGGCGGCGCCTGCGTCGGACCGGAAGCCGCGGAAATCATCCACGAGATCGTCGTCGCCATGCACTTCCACGCCACCGCCCGCGATCTCGCCCGTGTCCCTCACTATCACCCGACCTTGAGCGAGATCTGGACGTATCCCGCCGACGAACTCGCCACGCAGTGAAGATCGCCGGACCAAATTCTTGACACCGTGCTCCCCAACGCAGATTAGTCCGCACAGTGTTCAACAAAATCCTTCCCAGCGACGTAAAACCCGCCGGGACGCCGCAACCCACAACCGCACCAACGCAGGGCACGACCATCGCGCCCAACCTCTCGACTCCTATGGCAGATCCCATCTCCGGCAAGAACGTCCTCTCCGCGGACGTTGAAATCAAAGGCTCCATCAAGTTCACGAACGAACTCATCATCGACGGCAAGGTCGAGGGCGAAATCACGTCGGCCGGAGTGCTGACGGTGGGTGAGAACGCGGAGATTCGCGGTGAGATCAAAACCAAGTCGGTGACCGTTTTCGGCAAAGTGCACGGCAACATCACCGTGGACGAGCGCTGCGAACTCAAGGCTCGCGCGGTCCTTCAGGGCGATCTCAAGGCCGCCCGCCTCGTCATCGAGGAAGGCGCCACCTTCGTCGGCAAGTCCGAAGTGACGCCGAACAAGATCGCGATGAAGCAGCCCGAAGTGGTGCGTCCTCCCGAGGGCCAGAAGCAGCAAGCGGCTGGCGCTCGATAATCCGGGCCCAGCGTGGCCAGCCCATCACCTCGACAGCCTGAGAAGATCAGCGCTGACTGTCCGCATTGCGGATTCAGCCAGCTCGAGTCGCCATACGCGAAATCGACTTTCTGTCGAAAGTGCGGGCAGCACTACAACGTCGAGAAGCCTCTGCACAAGGAGGCGGAGATGGTCCGTGGACCCTCGATCTTCGACAAGATCTCGAAGCTCGTTTCCGGCGAGAAAATCCGGAAGGTCCAATGCTTCAGTTGTGAGCATCGCCAGGAAGTCAGCAGCTCCGCGCAGTCGAGTCTGTGTCCGAGTTGCGGTTCCTACATCGATCTCCGCGACCTGAAGATCGCCGGCCCGTTTGGTCGCAGCATCCAGACGCAGGGCGAGATCTACGTGACCTCGAAAGGAGAGCTGACCAGCGCGAGGGCCGCCTGCGGCACGGCGATCCTGGAGGGCAAACTCCGCGGCACGCTCGTCTGCAACGGCCTCGTGCGGGTGAAGACCCACGGCAGGATCCTCGGCGGAATCGAGACGCACGAGTTGTTGATCGAGAAAAGGTGCGACGTGGAATTCGTGCGCACACTCAAGGCCCACTCGGTCGAGATCAATGGCAAGGTGTCCGCACGCATCGTGTGTGAGACCGCCGTGACGATCAACAAAGGCGGCTATCTCGAAGGCACCGTCTATGCGCGGTCGATCAGCGTGGAAAAAGGAGGCGTGTTCAGCGGGGAGCTTTTCATCGGGCAGACCGATCCCTCCGGCAAAGTAGCACCCGGCGTCGCGCGGGAGCAGCAAGGCCTTTTCGGCGACGAAGGCCTTCAACCCGCCTGAGCGGGCGGGAGCGTAGCGCCGGCAGAAAGCCCGCCGCTACTTCTTGAGTTGCTGACTTTCCCGCATCGCCTGCTGTCCGAACATCGACTCGGGATATTGATTGATCACCTGGTCGAAAAGGCGGCGCGCGTCATCGACTTTCCCCTTTTCTTTGAAAATGCGCGCCTGACCGAGAAGCGCGATCGGCGCGCTGAAACTCGTCGTGAAACTCGTCGAGACCTTCTGATACGTGCTCAA
>JANOAZ010000309.1:0-6671 GCA_031411395.1 Chthoniobacteraceae bacterium | reverse complement strand
GAGATGCGAGAGGTCCTTCGACTGCGCGCCGCCCACACACCCCGACGACCGCCTTTCCCCCTTCCACCCCCACGCGGCGCTCCGCTCAGGATGACCAGTTTTGGCTGGGACGGTTTGCGGCAACGCCGCCTTTTCCGATTTCCGCCACGCCCGCTTAGAACCGCGCCGAGAGATCCACCTTGAAACCCTCGCCGGACCACGAGGTCTGCCCGCCGGGGATCTCGTATTTCATGTAGCCGACGCCGACGTCGAAGGTATCGCCCTTGTTGACCCGCACGCCGGCGATGACGCCGGTGCCCCACTCTTCTTCGTCGAAGACGTACGAGAGTTCGCCGTGCAGCTCGATCTTGAGCCAGTCCGTGAGACGCGGAGTGAACTCGATCACGGGGCGGAAGCGCGCGTAATTGTCGGGTGAGGAGTAAGCGGAGGTGTGCCGCTCGAAGTCGAGCCACTCGTACTCGAGCCGCACGACGGGCGCACCGGGAAGCGGCGCGGTCCAGCCGAGGCTTACGAGGGCGAAGCGGCGGATGTTGTCGTCGGAGTATTCCGCGGTGCTGGCGCTGACGCTGAAGAGCACGGATTTGGTCGGGCGCAGGTTGAGGCCGGCGGAGAGAATGTTCTGGCTGAAGGCGAGTTCCGCCGTGGTGAAGCTGTCGTTCACTGGCTCGGCGGAGCGGTAGGAGACCCAGCCATCGGCAAAGGTCGTGGGCTGGTAGTAGAGCGCGACGTTCCCGCCGAATTCCGCTTCCTCCTGCTCGGTTTTGAAGAAGCTCACGCCCGCAGCGACTTGCAGGTTGGAAAAGGCGCGGTAGTCGAGGCCGAGGCCGGCTTCAAAGCGGTTCACGGTGCCGCGCAAGTCCTGCTTGAACCAGCGTTCGTTGGCCGAGACGGAGGCTTTCCAGCGCCCGTTGAGCAGGAGGCTGAGGTGGCTGAAGGCGCCGCTTTGCCGCAGGCCATCGGTGTCGTCGAAGGTGTAATACGCGAGTTTCACCTCGGGCCGCTGCTGCCGGCGGATCTCGCGGATTCCGGTCTGCGCGACGGAGTGCGAAGGGTCGGCGGCGAGGGCGGCCTGATACTCAGTGCCGGCGGCGGTGAAGTTCCAGAGCGAGCGTTCGACATCGCCGAGCAGCGCATGCGCGTCGGCGTCGCGCGGGTCTTCGGCGACCAGTTCGCGGGCGAGGCGGGCGGCTTCCTTTTGTTTGCCGGAGTTGTAGGCGCAGCGGGCGAGTTCGCGCCGGACGTAGCGGTTCTTGGGTTCGATGCGCAGGGCTTCGCGAAAGGTGGACTCCGCCTCCGGGCGGCGGCCCGCATCCCGCAGCGCACAGGCGAGATGATAGCGCGACCAAACATCGCGCGGCGCGCGATCCGCCGCGCGACGATAGCTGCGCACGGCCGCTTCGCGATCCCCCGCGCCAGCCTGCGCCTTGGCCAGCATCTGCCACCACGCGGCGTCGCCGGGCACGGCCTGCACGACTTTCTCCAGATGCGGGACGGCGCGGGCAGGCGCCTGGAGCTTGTCGAGGTAAAGATGACCGAGCGCCTTGCGCCGCGGGAGGTCGCGCGGCGTGCGGCGCAGCGTTTCCTCCAGCACTTCGGCGGCATGCGCAAAATCACGCTCGCGTCCGGACTGATAGGCAGCAGCGAGGGCGGCGTCGGCGCGGGACATGCGCTTCCGGGGCGCCACGGGCAGCGGCGCCACGGGCATCGGTGGTGGAGATGGATCGACGGAGGCTTTTTGTTCGGCGAGCAGGAGCTTGCGCGCGGCGGAGTTGAGCGGGTCGTATTCGAGCACGGCCCGCGCGGCGTTCTTCGCGTCGTCGATGTCGCCGCTGGCCCAGAGGGTCTTGGCGAGGGCGAGACGCGCGTCGGTATTCTTGCCGTCGATCTCGATCGTCTGCCGGTAGGCGGTTGCGGCTTCCGCATAGCGACCGGCGCCGGAGAGAGTGTTGCCGAGTTCGTAGCGCGGCCAGCCGTCGCCGGGCTGCAGCTTCGCCGCTTCCGCGAAGTGGGTGATGGCGCGGTCGGTCTGCCCGGTGGCGCGCAGGGCGCGGGCGAGCGACTGCTGCCACGCACTTTCGCCCGGCGAATCGGCGACGATCTTTTCCAAATAAGGCAGGGCCGCCGCCGGTTCGCGCAGGCGGTCGAGCAGCAGGATGGCCAGCGCGCGTTGCAGTTCGCGTTGGGCCGGGTCGGTCTTGAGCTGATCTTCGATCACCCGGGCGGCACGCCGGAGCACATCGGGATCGGTCGAGCGATAACCTTGCTCGACCGCTTCCGCGACATTGGCCGGGAAGGTTTCGGCCCGCGCCGCGAGCGGGGTGATGAGGAGGACGATGCTGAGGAAGGAATGCGGCTGCACGGAGTCCGGAGCTAGGGACCGACGAGGCGCTCGCGCAACGGGAAGTTCGCCCATTGGACGGGAACTTCCCGGTCGGCCGAGATGTCGTTGGTGACGTTGACGGGGAAGTTGGCTTCGTCCGTCCGGAGGCCGTCGGTGACGGCGAAATAGACGCGGTAAATGCCGTTCTCGCGCGGCAGGGTGAGAGTCGCCGCGGGCTGATCTTTCCACGGCGTGATGCCACCTTTTTTGAAATCGAAATTCTCCGTCCCGATGCGCCAGCGATAGGTCAACTTCGCGCCGGGCGGCGCCTCCACCGAAGCGCGCACGTCGATGGTGCTGCCGGGTGCCACCGCGCTGCCCGGTCCTGAGAGTCCGAGCACCTCGGGGCCGTTCGCGACGGACCGGCCGGTCCACATGCGCTGCAGCGCGAGGCCTGTGGGTTTGGCGCGACCTTCACTATCCGTCATGCCAAACCAGGTGGCCGTCGCCTCGTAGCGGTCGCGCCAGCAGTACGCGACACCGCCGATATTCGCGCCGCGGTGTGGCTCGGTGTGCACGTTCCAGCCGCGCTCGTAACCACGCACTTTCTCCGAAGACGCAGGCTCGATCAGCGCGCCGTAGCTGGTGCGTTGCGAGGGCCGCGTCTCCCAATATCCGTCCGGGCCAAACTCGGAAACGAGGTAGGGCCGCGAGGGGTCGAACTGCCGCGCCAGGCCTTGCAGCCGGGAGATGCGCGCTTCGTAGTAGGAGTTCACTGCGGTGAAATCGATCGAGGGGGCGCCGCGGGCGAAGTCGGCGAGCGTGCCGGCGAGCTGGGGTGAATGTTCGTGCGCGACGAAGACCGGGCGCTGGGGATCGATCGCGTGCACGCGCTGCGCGAGATCTTCCACGAAATCGATGTGCGCATGCCTCACCTCGGTGAGGTAGGGCTGCGCGTAGCGGTGCTTGAGCAGGCCCCAGACTTCATTGCCGAGCGACCAGCCGAGGATGGCCCGCTCGTCACGATCGGCGCGGACGGTGCGTTCGACCTGGGCGGTGTAAGCGGCGCGTTTGCGGTCGTCGGTGAGGTAGTCGAGCTGCTGTTCGAACCAAAAACCGAAGAGCACCTTGAGCTGCTTCTCGGAGGCCACGCGCAGGATGTTGCGATCGTACCAGCCCGAGCCGTAGCGGCGGATGGTATTGGCCCCGGTCGCGCGCAGGCGGTCGAGGTCGGCCTCGAGTTCGCGCCGGGTGAGAGGCATGAAACCGTCGCGCCAGTCGTGCCCGGGATTGTAAGCGACGCCGCGCACGTAGAACGGAGCGCCATCCACTCGCAGCTCGTAGTTTCCCACCGATCCGCGGATCGCCGGGGAACGCACCGGGGTGCGGCTCCGCTCGGCCCAGAGCTGGGCTCGGGGCTGAATGGAAGCGGGGGGCGCAAACTCCGGCTCGGCGAGTCCCTCGGCGATGGCGCGCGTGGACTCAGCATCCTGCGCGGCATACCAGCTCCCGCTGCGCGGCAGCACCAGCCCGCGAATCTCCGGGAACTCCGCGCGAATGCCGGCCAGCGCGGTACGCAGCCAGCCAACAGGATCGCCGCCCGACCCGGTGGTGCCAAAATCGGTAAGCAGCACCGGCAGCTTCAGCGGCTCGGCCTTTCGCCGGAACGGCTCGTAGAGATCGGCGAAACGCCGCCAGCGGTTGCCGCCGAGGGTGCCGCGATGGAGGATGGAAACGCCGATCCAGTCCACGTTCGACTTGGTGGGAAAATGGGTGGCGAAAGCTTTCGTGCTGGAGGGTTGCCACACCCAGCCGACATTGGTCGCGCCGACGGAGTTGAAGAGCGCGGTGATGTAGTCCCACGCCTCGACAAAATCCTCGCCGGTGTCCGCGCCGTGCCACGGTTGCGCCGGGCTGTCGGCATCGGGCGCGAGGCAGATGAGCACCGGATCGCCGAAGTCGCGCATCTTCTCGGCATAGGCGAGCAGGTAGGCGTCGAAGGAGCCATTGAGCACGGCGGTGAAGACGCGGCGGTTGCTGCGCAGCGTGGCGTCCTGAGCGAGCGCGGGGAAGGTGCTGGAGCGTGGTTCCCAGCGGAGCAGCGGTACGGCACCCTTGACCCGTGCAGCGCGGAGCAGTTCGCGGGGGAAGGGTGTGGTCTCTAGCGGCGCCCACTCTTGCATGAAGGGAAAAATGCCCATTCCATTTTTCAGCCCGAGAGCCTGCGCGGTCTGGTCGAAGCTCGCCGGCATGATCCCGCGCTCGGCTTCGGCGAAACGCACGCCGACATAGAAGCCGCCGGTATCCTTGAATTCCGGCGCGGCCTCGGGCTGCCAGGTGTTCGTCTTCAGCTTCACGTGCAGACCCACCGCCGCGAGCACGGCCAGCGCGGCGGCGAGCACCGAGTGTTCGCGCATGAAATGCAGCACCGCGTTCTGCATGTAGAAGCGTGCCTTTTCCAGCGGGAGGAAAAGCAACGCCACCCAATCGTGTTGCACAAAAAAATACTGCAAGCGCTGGAGCGTGCGCTGCTGGCCGAGCGCGGCCACCCAGGTGAGTTGCGCGGCATTCCACAGGGCGAAGGCCGCCATCATCCACGAGTAGGGAGTCCAGTCTCGGGACAGCCCGTAAATGACCGCGCCGATGCTCACGGCGGAGGTGATCAGGTTTGGCGCGGCCAGGCCCCAGGAGTCGTGCGCTTCGTTTTCCTTGGGCGTCGGAATGTAGGGCAGCTTGATGCGGAAGATCGCGCAGAACATTCCCTGCAAAAAGACCCACCAGCAGCCCGCGCCGAGCAGACCGCCGATGAGATGCGCGCCGTATTCGCTCTTCTCGATCGCCCACTGCTGCGTGCGCTGGCGGATGACCGTGGCGATGACCACCACCGGCAGATACATGGACAGGAACTCGAGCAGATTGATCCGCATCGGGATGCCGCCGAACAACAGGCAGGCGATGGGGATCGCGATGTCGATCGCGCCGAAGAGCCCGCGCAGAAAGTAGAGCGGAGCCATGAAGTAATGGAACCGCTGCCACCAGGTCATGCCGCGGACAAGCCGCGGATACTGCTGGAGGAGGAGTTCGATCGAGCCAAAGGACCATTTCAACTGCTGCTTGCAGTAGGCGGAGAGGGTGGAGGGAACCAGCCCGCGGGTGAGGACCTCCGGCACGTACACGGAGCGCCAGCCCTTGGAATAAAGGCGGATCGTGGTGTGCATGTCCTCCGCGAGGCCGGTGGCGTGGCCGCCGATCGAGTCGAGCGCCGCGCGGCGGAAGACACAGTTCGCGCCGATCGCCTGCGTGGTACCGTAGCCATTCGTCCCGATCATCACCGGACCGTAGAAAAGGTAGGTCTGCTTGGCAGCGCCATCCGCCACCATGCTGTCGCTCTGGTTGCGGTAGGCTTGCACCGATTGCACGAAGCCGACCTGCGGGTCCTCGAAATGCCCGAGGAGCCGATCGATCAAGTGGGGCGAAGGTTCGTGATCGGGATCGAGCACCACGGCGATTTCGCCGGTCGCCTGCTCCAGCGCGTTATTGATATTCCCGGCCTTCGCGTCCTTTTTCACCCTCCGCGTCACATGCCGAATGCCGAGCGCCTCGCACGCCTCGCGCAACACGGGATCGTCGCCCTCGTCGCAGAGGTAGTCCGTATGCGGATACCGGATCGCCTTCATAGCCAGAAGCGTGCGGAGCACCATCCCCCGCGGTTCGCCCGGACAGGCCGTGGTGAGCACGTCCACGGTCCAAGGCCGCTTCGGCTCCACGTGCTCCTCGAACTTGGGCCGCACGTAATTCATCCATTCCACCACCCACCACAGCGCGCGGTAAGCCATCGAGGCGACGACCGGCCAGAAGAACCAGGCCTCCCCGCGATGTTCCGGCATAAACAACCACTGGAAATAAGCCACCAGCGCCGCCGCCCCCACCACGGCGAGCAGCCGCACCTGCCAGACCAGCGCCTTCGAGGGCGTCTTCGGGCGGATCGGCTCCGGCGGCCAGTCCAGTGGCGGCCAGTCGCGGAATTCCTCCTCCCGCCAGACCCGATCGAAGGGCGCAAGCCGAGTCCCCACATGGGTCTCTGTCTGCTTCTGATCTTTGGCAAAAGCTGCGAATTCGAAGCTCGTAGGATGTTGATTCTTGAACACGAAAAAAGGGTGCGTTGCTCGGTCTGCGCTGCGCCTATCAGGAGTTCAGCGTGCCAAGTGAATACGGCGCGCAAGTAGCAGGATCGGTGCGAGCATCCCCTCAGAGGGTGTAGCGGAAGTCCGACCGCGCGCAGCGCAAACCAAAACCCCGTCATTCTGAGGAACGAAGAATCACTGATCTCTGCGGGCGGAGGCGGTGCGGA
>JANOAZ010000308.1:0-6936 GCA_031411395.1 Chthoniobacteraceae bacterium | reverse complement strand
CCTTCGCATCAAGCCAATCGGGAGATTGGCGCTCCCGGGACGCCCGCGGAACTTCGCCCGTTCATGACGACGATCGCCACCGACAAGGCCCACACCTGGCATCCCTTCACGCCGATGGATGCGTGGTGCGCGCCGGAGCATGAACCGCTCGTGCTCGTCTCCGGCGAAGGCGCGCTGCTCCGCGACAGCGAGGGGCGCGACTACATCGACGGCAACTCCTCGATCTGGACGAATCTCCACGGTCATCGGCATCCGCAGATCGACGCGGCGATCCGCGCGCAACTCGATCGCGTGGCGCACACGTCGTTTCTCGGCTTCACCCATCCGCCGGCCGCGCAGCTCGCGGGGGAACTCGTCGCGCTCTGGCCGGCGGACACGCTGACCCGTGTTTTTTTCTCCGACGACGGCTCTACCGCGATTGAGGTCGCGTTGAAAATGGCGCTGCAATTCTGGCGACAGAATGGGCAGCCGGAGCGGCGTGTCTTCGTGTCCTTTCGCGATGCCTACCACGGCGACACCCTCGGCGCGGCGAGCCTCGGCGGGATCGGTTTGTTTCAGGGAGCCTTCAATCACGGGCTTGAGGTGCGCAACGTTCCGTCGTTCGACGATCTCGCCGCGATGGATGCCAGCGATGTCGCGGGCGTGATCATCGAGCCGCTCATCCAAGGCGCGGCCGGCATGCGGTTGTGGCCGCGCGGACTCCTGAAAGCCTTGCGCGGCTGGTGCGACGATCGCGGCGTCCTGCTCATCGCGGATGAAGTGATGACCGGCTTCGGACGCACGGGCACGATGTTCGCCTGCGAGCAGGAAGGCGTGGTGCCGGATTTCATGGCGCTCGCGAAAGGCCTGACCGGTGGCTATCTGCCGCTCGCCGCGACGCTGACCACCGATCGCGTCTTCCGCGCCTTCCTCGGCGGGCCGGAGCGCGCGCTTTACTACGGCCACAGCTATACCGCCAATCAACTCGGCTGCGCCGCCGCGCTCGCGAGCCTCGCGATTTTCCGCGAGGAACACGTGCTCGCCCGCCTCGGTGAAAAGATCGCGCGCCTGACTGCGCTGCTCGCGCCGCTGGCGCAGCAGCGGCATGTCGCCGAAATCCGCCAGTGCGGTTTCATCGCCGGCATCGAGCTGCGGCGCGAGGGCGGCGAGCCGTTCGCCGCGGAGGAACGCATCGGCGCCCGCGTCTGCCTCGCGGCGCGAAAGCATGGACTGCTCACCCGCCCGATCCGCGACACCATCGTGCTTTTGCCGCCCTACTGCGTCACCGATGCCCAGCTCGCACAAAGCGTGGATGCGATCCGCCGGGCGGTGGCGGAGGTCTGCGGCGTTTGAAGAGGTGAAGGCGTCCAAAAAAAGGCGCCGTCATTCCTCCACTGCGCTCCGCTCCGGTCGGAATGACGGCTTGTTGGATTATCACGCCTAAACATCCGCCTGCCTTTCACTTTGCGAATAAACCGGCGCCTCCTAAATTTTCAGCATGAACACGAAAGCCCTCATCCCCGTTCTCTGCGCCGCGGCGTTCGCCCACTCCGCCTTCGCGGAAATCAAAACCGAAGTCATCGAATACAAACAGGGCGGCACCGCGCTCGAAGGTTTTCTCGCCTATGACGATGCCAGCACCAAATCGCGTCCCGGCGTGCTGCTGATCCACGATTGGATGGGCGTGGGCGATTACGCAAAAAACCGGGCCAAACAGCTCGCGGAACTGGGTTACGTCGCCTTCGCCGCCGACATCTATGGCAAGGGCGTGCGGCCGGCCGACGCCAAGGAAGCCAGCGCCCTCGCCGGCAAATTCAAGGGCGACCGCGCGCTCTATCGGGAGCGTCTCAAGGCCGGCCTCGCACAACTCACCGGCAACAAACTCGTCGCCTCCGGCCAGGTCGTCGCGATCGGCTACTGCTTCGGCGGGACCGGCGTGCTGGAGGTCGCTCGCAGCGGCCAGGACGTGAAGGGCGTGGTCAGCTTCCATGGCAATCTGAACACCCCGACACCGGAGGATGCGAAGAGCATCAAAGGCCGCGTGCTCGTCCTCCACGGCGCCGACGATCCGTTCGTGAAGCCCGATGAAGTCGCCGCGTTCAAGAAGGAGATGGAGGATGCGAAGGTGAAATATGAACTCGTCGCCTATCCCGGCGCCGTCCACAGCTTCACCCGCCCGGATGCCGGCAACGACAACAGCAAAGGCGTGGCGTATAACGAAGCCGCCGACAAACAATCCTGGGCGGCAATGAAGAAGTTCTTCGGCGAGCTCTTCGGCAAGAACTGAAAGACCGGGAAACAGGTCGAAAACGCGGGTGGATGGCGTGGCTCCGCGCGCCTCCCGGGAGCGCCAATCTCCTGATTGGCTTGGGGGGAATGCCAATCGGGAGATTGGCGCTCCCGGGAAGGCCGCCTGCTAATCCACGAACGCGAACTCGTTCGTCTCGAGCAACACGTGGGCGTATTGCTCCCACGGCTTGAGCGGCGCGGGTCGCGGCGGCGGCGGGCCGGCGAATTGGGCTTTCGCATCCCAACTGCCGCCGTCGCTGCCGATCACCGGGTTCCACCGAAACCCGTCGGAATTATCGGTGCCCCGCGGATCGACGATGAAGTCGATCGTCTCGCCCGCCTTCACCTCCACCCGGGCCACTTTCATCGGGATGCTTTGCTTCGGCGCCGCTTCCATTTTCAGCAGTTCACCCGAGCGGCTCGAAACGATCCGGCCGAGCACGCCATCGCCTCCCTCGCTTGGGCGCTCGAGAATCCCACTGATCGAGACGACCCCATCGCGCGGGGCGGTCCAGCGGCGGATCGCGCCATGCGCCGCATCGCGGCCGGCATGGCCGCCGTCGGCGTACAGACTCACAAACGCCAGCGCCGGATCGGGGATTTTCGGTCCGGCCTGCCACGTTTTGCTCTTGGTGCTGAAATGCGGGAACGCGTGGAAATCCACCCGCTTCGCCGCTTCGTCGTAGCCGCCCCAGCCGTATTGCCACAAAGGTTTCCCGGCCTCCCGCGAAGCAGGGTTGGTGATTCCATTCATCACAAATCGCAGCCCCGCATCCACCTCGGCGGGTTCGGCTTTGCGCGAAAATACGCGCCGGTAGAGTTCCTGGAGCTGCTCTTCGTAGGCGTTCGCTTCCTGGTATTTCGGCTGCGCCACGAGCGCCTGCGCGCGCTGGAGCACGAACGGGCTGTTCATCATGAAGAGCGCCTGCTGCGGCACGGTGGTGACGAAACGCTGCGGGCTCGATTGGTCGGGGCTCGCGAAATCGAAGGTGCGGAACACGCCGGGAAGATTCTGGCGATCGATGTAGCCATAGACCGCGCGCCGCGTTGCATACGGCGGCGTGGCGAGTTCGACCCCGCGCCCACCCATTTGCAGATCGAGCTGGTCGGCGCACGCGAGCAGCGAATCGCGCATCGCCTCAAAGTCGAGCCGGCGCCGGTTCATCTTCCAGACCAACCGGTTCTCGGGATCCGCCTGCGCCGCATCGGGCCGGTCGTCGCTCGCCTGCTGGTAGGTGGCGGAGAGCATCATCGTGCGGTGCAGTTTTTTCAGCGACCAGCCTTCGGCCATAAAGCGCGAGGCCAGCCAGTCGAGCAGCTCGGGGTGCGTGGGCGGCTCGCCCTTCGTCCCGAAGTCGCCCGGGGTGCGGACGAGTCCGCGGCCGAAGTGCAGGTTCCACACGCGGTTCACCATGACGCGCGCGGTCAGCGGATTGTTCTTGTTCGCGATGGCCTGCGCGAGTTCGAGGCGGCCGCTGCCATTGGCAAACGGCTTCGGCTCACCTCCACTCAGGATCGTGAGGAAGCGGCGCGGCACCGGATCGCCGGGACGCGCGGGATTGCCGCGGATGAAGACGTGCGGATTGACCGGCTTCGGCGCATCGAAGAGCGCCATCGCGCGCGGCGGCGCAAGCGGACCGGCATTGAGTTCGTCGATCTTGTTTCGGACCTTCGTGAGTGCCAGCTTCCCTTCGCGGTCGAGCAGGAGCGGGACGCGCGGCTGCTTCGGGAGAAGCGCCGGACTGCCGATGGTCACCAGCATCCGCCACGCGAAGAGTTCACTCTTTTCCTCGATGAACTTCTCCACGGCGCCTTCGCGCTCCGCGAGTTGCTGGCGATACTCGGCATCCGACTTTTCATCGCGTGCGCCGGTCAGAATCGGCTGCTCATTGCTCGGGCGTTCCACGGACGAGGCAAAGACGCCGTAGAGCGCGTAGTAATCCTTCGTGGGGATCGGGTCGAACTTGTGATCGTGGCAGCGCGCGCAGGTGACGCTCAGTCCCATGAAACCGCGCGACACCACATCGATGCGGTCGTCGATGATGTCCGGCTGGCTGTTCAGAAAGCGCCGGCCCAGGGTGAGAAATCCCTGCGCGGCCATCGCCGTATTGTCGCCGTCCTTCGCCACTTGATCGCCGGCGATCTGCTGGATGATGAACTGGTCGTAAGGCAGGTCCCGGTTGAACGCGTCGATCACCCAATCGCGGTAGGTATAGGCGAACGGATAGCGCCGCTCTTCGCCGCCGGCGAGATAGCCCTTGGTGTCCGAATAACGCGCGACATCGAGCCAGTACCTTCCCCACCGCTCGCCGTAGCGCGGCGACGCGAGCAGGCGGTCGATGACTTTCCCAAACGCCTCGGGCGCGCTGTCCCTTTCGAAGGCCTCGATTTCCTCCGCGGACGGCGGCAGGCCCGTGAGATCGTACGTGGCGCGGCGGATCAAGGTCCGCTTCGAGGCGATCGGTGAGGGCGCGATTTTTTTCTCCTCCTGCTTGGAAAGGATGAAGCGATCGAGGTCCGTGCGCGCCCATTTCGTTGCATCCTTTGCCACGGGCGCCGGCGGATTCTGGACGGGCTGCCACGACCAATGGCTCTGCGTGGTTTCCGACGACGCACCGGGCGTCGCGGCCTTGTCGTTGTCCGGCCAGGGCATGCCCATTTTCACCCACTCGGTGAGCGCCGCGATTTGCGCCGCGGGCAGTTTGTCCGCCTTCTCGGGCATCTTCGAATCACCCTGATGGCGGATCGACGTGATCAGCGAACTTTCCTCCGGCTTGCCCGCCACGGCGACGAGGCCGACGTCCGAGCCTTTCAGCAGCGCGGCGCGGGAGTCGAGGCGCAAGTCCCCCTTCTGTTTCTCGGGGCCGTGGCACTTGTAGCACTGCTCGACGAGCACGGGACGGATCTGCTTTTCGAAGAATTCCGCCTCCTCCGGTGTGATCGCGCGCGCGGCGAGCGGGAGCAGGAGAAGAGCGAGGCTGGTGCGGAGTTGGATCATTTTTGCGTTCGTCACGGTAAACGCCCTCGCGGAAATTTCATTAGAGCATCTGGCCTGATTCGAAACAGCAACGTGGGGCGACCGCGGATGCCGCGGATGCCGCGGATTTTCAGAAATCGAATCCGCGCAATCCGGATAATCCACGTCATCCGCGATCCTCCTTTGCTTCCTTGGAGTAAAGGGCAGGTCAGCGACCGAAACTGCGGAGTCGGGCAATCGATCGAAACAGGGCGTAAGCCTAGGTTGCAGGGATTGAATTCGGCGATTTTCTCTTCCGCTCGTTTGAAACGTTCATAATCTCCCGGCCCATGCGCGCGATTTTAGCACTCGAAGATGGTCGTTTTTTCCTCGGCGAATCCTTTGGCGCGAGTGGCTCGGCCGTCGGCGAAGTGTGCTTCAATACCTCGATGACCGGCTACCAGGAGGTGCTCACCGACCCGTCGTATCGCGGGCAGATCGTCGCCATGACCGCCCCGCAGATCGGCAACTACGGCGTGAACGATCTCGACCAGGAGAGCGCGCGGCCGCACGTCCGCGCCTTTGTCATCGAGGAACTCAGCGCCATCGCGAGCAACTGGCGGTCGCATGGATCGCTCGATGATTACCTCAAGAAATGGGACATCCCCGGCATCCAGGGCATCGACACCCGCGCGCTGACCAAGCACCTGCGTTCCCGCGGCGCGATGCAGGGCTGCCTCACCACGGAGGACATCACTCCCGAGCAGGCGGTCGAGCGCGCGAAGCAGGCGCCGCCGATGGCCGGTTCGGATTTCGTGAAGGAAGTGACGCCGGACGCCGCCTTCGAGTGGGATCCGGAGGACACGCTCAGCCGTGCGTGGACGATCGTGAAAGGCGATAAAGCCGTGGTCACTGAGAACGGCGAGGTCTTCGAAAAACTGCCGCCGGTGAAGCATCGCATCGTCGCCTACGATTTCGGGATGAAGCTGAACATTCTGCGCCGGCTCCGGCAGGAGGGTTTCAAGGTGCAGGTCGTGCCCGCCGGCACCTCCGCCGCGGACGTGCTCGCGCTCAAGCCCGACGGCGTCTTCCTCTCGAATGGCCCGGGCGACCCCGGCGCGCTTACCTACGTTCACGAAAGTCTCCGCGGACTGATGGGCAGGACGCCGATCTTCGGCATCTGCCTCGGCCACCAGATGCTCGGCTACGCGCTCGGCGGGAAGACCTTCAAGCTCAAGTTTGGCCATCGCGGGGGGAATCAACCGGTCAAGGATCTGCGCACCGGGAAGGTCACGATCACCTCGCAAAATCACGGCTTCGCAGTCGATCCCGACTCGCTGCCCGCGGAGGTGGAAGTGACGCACATCAACCTCAACGACCAGACCGTCGAAGGTCTCGCGCACAAAAGCCTGCCGATCTTCAGTGTCCAGTATCACCCTGAAGCCGCGCCCGGCCCGAACGACGCCAGCTATTTCTTCCGGCAGTTTGGGAAACTGATTGAAGACGCGCGCTGAGCCCGAACGAGCCAATTAAAGATCGGGTAGCGCACGCGCCCGACTGCATCTTTCCGCGTTCGCGCTCGGCCGGCGGCCACCGCATCGTTGTCGCGATCTGAAGCGGCTGCGACGGTCAGGGCACCGTTGACTTAAGAAATCCGGTCAAGGGACTCGTGGGCGAGGCGATCGAGTGCCGCTCGCCGAGACCGATTTCGA